>JAPKCW010000003.1:0-26011 GCA_028822815.1 Nitrospinaceae bacterium
GGCAATTCGGTTTATATCGAGGCCGATGGAAAACGTATTTTGATCGATGCCGGGTTGAGCGAAAAAAAACTCTCCCAGCGCATGGCTCATATCGACCGGTCTCTGAATGGATTGGATGCGGTGTTTGCCACTCACGAGCACACCGACCACATCCGCGGTATGGGTCCGCTTTTAAGAAAGCATCAGCTTTCTCTCTACACTACAGAAGGAACCTATAAACGGGCGTGTCATTCTCTGGGTAAACTTCCCGGTTTTACTCCTATCCGTGCCGGGCAACCTGTTGAATTTGGCGAGTTGATTGTGGAACCTTATGCCACTCCTCATGATGCGGAAGAATCGGTGGCTTTTGTCATTCATTACCGGGGATTGCGCTTAGGGATCGCTACGGACCTTGGAAAAGTGACGGCAGAGGTCACGAGCAAACTGCAAAAACTGGACGCCCTGCTCATTGAGTCCAATCACGATGTGGACATGCTGGATGCCGGGCCCTACCCCTGGGTTACCAAGAGAAGAATTAAAAGTGATGTCGGGCATCTTTCCAACGAAGCCTGCGGCGAAATATTGTCATCGGTCAAGCATTCCGGATTGCGTCTCGTTGTGTTGATGCATATGAGCGAGACCAACAACCACCCGGAACTGGCCCGAATCACCGCCCACCAAGCCCTGGGGCAGGACACGCCGGAAATGATCATCGCCGAGCAGAATCACCCCACCCCGTTAATGTCCCTTAGCCACTAGGTCCGCTTGACGGCAAGAAAAATAATGAACGGCGTTGATAAAGATAAAATTATTGGCAGTTGGTTTGGCATGGCAGTCGGCGATGCCATGGGCCGATCTGCAAAGGGATTGAAGCCAGCCGCCATCCGCCAGATTTTCGGGACGATGGACGACTTCAAAGATGTTCGCCCGATGATGGGAAAAGGGATTAAGAACTACCGCATGCAAGGACTCTATGGAGCTCCGACCCAATGCGCCTTGGCGGTGTGCGATGCATTGCTAAACAACAAGAAACAGTTTCTGCAGGGGTCGGTGAAAAACTTTCAGCAGTTGGCGAAAGCGGGTCCCGAAGGTTATTTCGGCATCTACAGAAATCATTCGGCATGTCTGTGGCGGGCTGTGGATCTGCTGGACGATCTAGAGGATGGGCAGGTCTCGGAGCAAAACTCCTCCACATCCTTGTTCACTACGCTGGCTGTGCCTCTGGCTTTGTTCCAGGGCAAATGGTCAAAAACTCTGGCCAGACAATGTTTTGAAACCTGCTTGCTGATGAGCCGAAACCGGTTTGAAGTGGTGGGCACCGTATTAACCGGATTTTTAGTGACCCGGTTTCTGGCTTTACAGCCTGAAGAGAATTTGTTGCCCTCTGTTCGGCAGGATATTTTGCCGGAGGCGGAGGAAATATGTCAGCAGGCGGAAGCGGAGTACCAGCAAAGATTCCCGGAATCGGAAGACGGGGGTTTAAAGGGCAAGAATGCTTTAAGCGGAGCCCTGCGGGGCTTGGCGGATAAATCTTTCCTGCCTTGGCTCTCGGAATATGCCAACACCTTCACCCGATCAGAAATCCGTTACCCCTCACAAGGGTTTGTGTTGACCTTGCTTCCACTGGCCTTGCATTGTGTACTTCTGCCGCCGAAGCCGGATTTTGCTTCCACCCTCACTCATTCTCTGGGTAACGGGAGAGAGACGGAAATGCTGGGTGCTTTGGTGGGGGCATTGGCCGGAGCGCTGTATGGGTTCGATAATATACCGGCTGGCTGGAAAAGCGGACTGGTCAACGCTAAGGAAATCCGACTGCGGGCGGAGGCTTTATCGGCCCGGCGCGGGAAAAAGGAGCAAAAGCACCTGTTCGATATGGAAGCGGGACTGACTGCCAAGGAGTTTGAAGAAGGCAAACGCTGCCTGACAAAAGAAACGAAAAAACCCTCTCGCACTCAGATGCAATTACTGGACCTCTGGGATGAGGAGGAGTCTTCCCTTCCCTCCAAAGAGGACCGGGCACAATGGAGAAAACTCCAGAAGGAAAAAACCAAATCGAAACGGGACCGCCGGAAAAACATTCCTTCCCTGGACGATATTTAGTATTTCCCGGCCGTAAAACCCCCGGAAAAACAAACCACCTCCCTCGGTCCGCCAGAAGTTCCTAACTAATTGAAAATAAATGTTTAATTTTTCGTTTTTGGGGTTATAATAACGGTATCCAGATATAGCCTGAGAAGCGGATTGTTATCCAGGGCCTTTTGTTTTTGAAAGGAGATACCGGTGAACATTTTGAAACTTGCAGTTTTATTTATCTTTTGTTTGATGCTACCCCAAGGGGTGCTGGCAGATACGAAGCCGACTGACAAGCCAGCCATAAAACCGGCTATCAAGGCGAAGGCTGAAAAGGCTAAACCTGCTGCTCCCGCTAAGAAGGTTGAAAAAGCCAAACCCGCCACCATGGCTAAGGCGGATACAACCAAACCGGTGATGCCCGCAAAAAAGAAAGCAAATAAAGCCGCTGTTGCCGCTAAGAAGGATGCGAAAAAAACCAAAGCTCCTGCCAAAGCCAAAAAGAAAAAACCAGAAGGTCTGGTCATAGGCAAAAATCTCAAAGTAACGATGCCTCTGGCAGAAGCTATCAAATTGCTCGGCATTCCCGGCTCCATCAGTATCAATCGTGGAACGGAATCCAAACTCGACAGCATTTCCATTGCGTACGCCAATCATGGCATCGTCCTGCATTCCCTGAACGGCAAAAAACATATTGAGGCTTTGGAAATTCTGCCCCAGTTTAAGGGAAGTTTTGCGGAGGGTATTAAAATTGGAGAAAAGTTTACGGTCCTTATTGAGAAGTACGGGGTGCCTCAGTCGATGAATGCCAGCATGGCCAAATATCCTAAAAAGGGAATGTACTTTTCTCTCAAGGAAAATGTGTTGGTCGCGGCACATGTCTTCCGCAAAAACAGCGAAATCCTCAGTCATCAACTCTACAAAAACCGCTAGCTCCTCGGCAGAGGGCCAGTATTGCATTACCCATAAGGCTCACGAAATACTCAAGCGCACGTGATACTGTTCCTCAGCCCTCGTGCCCCGGAGGGGTAATACTTTAATAATCCTCACACTGGCCGCCCACGCCTAGTGGCTGCTGGCCGCAGGGGCAACTGGGCAAGGGTTTATCCTGCCGAGATAACTCTTTGCCCGCCAAATAAAGCGACGGCACACTGGCCCCACGCCTAGTGGGTGAGGGCAAATACTGCGTTGCGGGTTAGTTCGAAATGGGATTTCTGAGACGAGGTTCCGTTAGTGCCGTTTCCTGAATGTTGGGCATTTTCCAGCAATAATGAGTGGAGCAATGGATGTTCCGGTGAGTTGTTTTGCAGAAGTTGCCGGGCCTTATCTTCCAGCCCATGTTCCAGATAAAACGTAGACAATAAAAGCACAAGCAGGGACCGTCCTTCCGATGTTTCCAGGGATTCTTCATAAGTGTGCAAAAGTTCCTGAAAATCATCGGATTCCCTGAGGGCGATTTGCGAACGCACCAGGCAGGCTTTATGGCCGGTTTTTTGAAACCCGGTTTTCCAGGTTTTTAACGCCTGCTTTTGTTTGCCGGACTCTAGATAGGCGTCGCCCAAGGACAAGTAGGCAGGTAGGCATTGTTCAGAGGCCCGGAGAGCCTGCTTGAACGTGGAAATCGCGGAGTCCCGGTTACCCTCTTGCAAATATTGTTTGCCGAGTTCAAAAAAGAATTGTCCCAGATTGGCTTGTTCCTTTTTCCATTCCTCGTTCTTATCACGCAACAGAGGCAAAACTTTTTTCTGCAGGGGGCATACTTTTTTCCAGTCTTTCTGTTTTACATAAATTTCGCGAAGACGCAGTAAGGGGCCAGCGGTTCCCGGATTCATCCTTTGTATTTTCTGCAGGAGAGCAATTTCTTCGTTTTGCTGGTCGGTTTTTGAATATGTATGCGCCAGGTCATAGAGAGCGTGAATGTTTTGCGGCTCGAGTGCGAGAGCTTTTTTATGAAAAATTTCTGCTTGGTCGTATTTGTCACTAGCATCCAAGGTTCGACCCATCAGGTTGAGTGCGCCGACATGTTCTGGAGACATATCGAGAACTTTTTCAATAAGGGTCTGTGCTTTATCCATTTTTCCGCAGATGAAAAGGTTTTCCCCTTTTTTAAACAGGGCTTCAACTTTGCGGCTCCTTTTTTCGATCCGGTTATTCTTAAAACCAACTTTCCAGCGGGCCAGTGCTTTTTTAAAATTAAAAGTCCAAAACAGAAAAACCGTAACGATCACACCGATAAGGATCGAGCCTAGTAACAGGAGAACGGTTGGTAACTTCAGCGATTGGTTTTGCGTGATATGAACTACTGAGTCATGCGGGTTCAGGAACGCCGTGTAAATGGAGAGTAATGCGAAAACCAGAAAGACGATGATTTGTTTTAAGGACACGCCTAATCCTCCTCCAGCGGGTTTTGGTTATCGAGGCTGGCGGCCTTGGGATTTTTTTCTATTTCGCTCAGGCATTGGGTGCAGAATTCTGTGTAGGGGACCACTTTCAGGCGGGCTTCGGGAATGGAGTCTTCGCATTGGGTGCAAACTCCATAGTCCCCTTCGGAAATTTTTTCGATCGCCACATCAACCTGTTTGAGTTTTTGCCATTCCTGTTCGCCAAGTTCCCCTTCCAGTTGCCGATTGTAGGTGCGTGCGGCATGGTCGCTGATATCGGCCATTTGTCCGGTTTCACTTTCTTTTATATTTTGGTTTGATTTTTCTACGTCCCCCAGCAACTCGGACCGGATGGATTCCAACTGAGAACGAAATAGATTTAATTTTTTTTTATTCATGGGTACGGTTTAATGGGTATGGTTTAAAATGAAGGGGAAAGCTTTATTGGCCTACTGCCTTGATAACAGGAACATCACCCCATAGACGTTCGAGGTCATAGTGAAGGCGGGCTTCTTTATGAAAAACATGTACAATTAAATCTCCTAAATCCACTACCACCCAGATTCCTCCCGAATAACCTTCTACAGCCAGGGGTTTATTGCGGTTTTGGTAACACTTGTCAAGGATGCCATCAACAATAGCCTGAACGTGAACCTTGGAGTTTCCACTGCAAATCATGAAAAAATCTGTAAGGTCCGAGCGGTTTCGCAGGTCCAGAATGAGGATGTCAAAAGCCTTTTTATCCTCGGCAGAATCAACGGCTAGCTGCTGAAGAGCGTTCAAGTGTTCTTTCATTCAAACCATATTAAAGGGACTCAGTCCGGTATAATCGATTCTTAATAATATAATGATCAACCGCAGGGGGCAACAAATTTTTAATTTCTTTTTTGGCTTGCACCCTATGCCGGATTTCGCTGGAAGAAATAGCTTGCGGTGGAATTTGATATAACCGTAGGGTTTTTCCGTTAGCAGGATTCAAAGTTATCAGCAGTGGGTCGTTGTTTTTTTCAAACGGAGTTTTTTTAAGCCCAAGCGTTTGACGCAGTTTAGCAGGGAGCTCTAACTTTGTGTCGGGCCGTGTGCCAACCAGCACGTGGCAAAGTTTGAATATATCAGCGTAGCTTTTCCAGGTATCCATCACCATGAAGGCATCGGCTCCTAGAATCAGAAAAAGCTCCCACTCAGGATGCCTTTCCTTTAACCGGGATAATGTTTCAATCGTATAGGAAACGCCACTCTTTTCAACCTCTAGCAATTCTGTGGAAAACGCGGTTTCCCGTGCAAGGGCCAACTCAAGCATGGCGACCCGGTGCTCCGAAGAGGTGGGCCGGTAATGGAGCTTATGCGGAGACCGGCTGACAGGGATAAACAAAACTGTTTGCAAATTAAATAGTTGCATTGTTTCACCAGCAAGGCCCAGATGCCCGTTATGGATGGGGTCAAACGTCCCTCCCAGCAAACCCACTCGTTTTAATTCGCTATTCATACTATGAACGACTCCGCCGCAAGGGAGAATGAGTCTTAACCCGGATATTGCATGAACATGTGATATTTCTCTTTCGTACCCTGTAAGGGTCAAAAGTTTAACATTAGCAAAAATAGACCTGCAAGGACAACCGCTCATGCAATATCCAGGTTTAGGGAGTCCATTCCTTTAAAACCTCCAGTTCTGACAATTTTTGAAAATGAAACTGACAATTTTTGTCGTTTTTTGGAAATTTTAGATGTTAAAATTTTTTACAAACGAAGAGAAATTTCTAACATATTAATAAAAAAGGGGTTATAATAAATAATCCCAAATGTCATTCAAAGGCATGAGTTTTGCTGAATAAGTAGATAATTATTGATATCGTTTATTCCAAGTTTGTTTTGTTAACCATATTGAGGAGAAGAAAATGTTATCCAAATTCAGACGGGTTCAAGGAGAAAAGGGTTTTACCCTTATTGAATTATTGATTGTTATCGCTATTATCGGTATTTTGGCGGCCATCGCGATTCCCCAATTCAGCGCTTATAAAAACAGAGCTTACCAATCTGACGCAAAAGGCAATCTGCATAACATTTTCTTGGCCTGCAAAGCCTACTGGTCGGATAATACGGGATCAGATTCTTGTACGTCGGACATTGCCACTCAGACTTCCTATGGTTGGGTAAAATCGGCTGACATTACCGTTGCTTTTAGTGACGGCACGGAATCAGCTTTTTCCGCAACAGGAATCCATAGCTCGGATTCGACGTCCACGACATACACCATGGATTCTGTTGGTAATATCAGTTAATCGTTTTTTTGTTAACGGGAATTCCCCACCCCCCGCTTTTGGCGGGGGGTGGGGATTTTTCTTTTAATTGTTTCTCTAATCCCCTGATGACAGAATCCTACTCAAAGACCCGGACAATTTTTTTTTAATCCTTTTCCCCGCCGGGTTTTACCTCAGCACTCTTGCACCTTCCCTTGATTATCGGGATTCACCGGAATTCATCAATACTGCTTTTTCTTTGGGCATCAGCCATCCGGCGGGTTTTCCTACCTATAACTTGCTGGTAAAGGCCTTCACGTTTCTTCCTCTTGGTTCTATCGCTTTCAAGGTCAATTTGTTTTCGCTGGTTTTTGCCTGCCTGACTCTGGTATTTCTTTACCTTTCGACAAACCTTTTTCTAGAGATATTGTTTGGACCGGGAAAATCCCGAACCATTGCCGGGTTGTTTCCGGCTTTACTGCTGGCCTTCAGTCAACCGTTCTGGTATCACGCCCTGGTTGCGGAAGTTTATACCCTGCATTCTTTTTTCACTTGCCTGATTATTTATTTGCTCCTGCAGTGGAAGATGAAAGAAGATGTGCGGTTTCTCTATGCGTCCGCTTTTCTTTATGGACTGAGTGCGGGAAACCATGCGACGGTCGTTTTCTATTTACCTGCTATCGTGTTGCTGTTTTTCGCCTGGGAGCGTATGGAACGCTTTAAAAATCTTCTCGTTTCCAGCTTGATTTTTTTGATAGGATTTTCGGTCTATCTGTATTTGCCGATCCGTTCGTTTGCAGAACCCACCATCGATTGGGGAAACCCGGAAACTTTTCAGGGATTTTTGTACCAGGTCACGGACCGGCAACATGCCGAAACCCATTTCGACCAGTTGCCTGCGGGCAATCTTGAGAAAACAAACACGATATGGCCTGACCTGAGTTCACTGGGAACAAATGCCCTGCATGTTTTAAAGATGCTGGCCCATGATCTGAATAAGCAGCTGACGCCTGTAGCCGTTGTCGGATTCCTTGTTGGTGCCCTGCTTTGTTTTAAAGCCAATCGTCCATTGTTTTTTTTCTTTCTACTGATTGTTGCGGTGAATGCCTCCTTTTTCGCGGGCTGGCGAAAGGAGAGTTATTTCCCTTCGCATATCGTGGCCTGTTTGTGGACCTCGGTTTTTCTATGTTGGCTTTTACAGGCAAAATGGACAAACAATAATTCGCCTGGTTCACAAAATAGCCCGGAAAGTAAAAACTGGTTTCCGACCAATCTACAAACAATGGTTCCCCTGATTCTGGTGGGCTGTGTGGCGTGGCTGATTTCATCCAACTACAGCAAAGTAGACCGTTCCGGCAATTATTTTGCGGAGTCATTATTGCAACGTATGATTCTTTCTCTGGATGATAACAGTATTTTTGTGGCGGGTATTTCCTGGTTCAATTCGGCCTACCATCAGGATGTGATGAGGCTGAGAGACGATGTCACTTTTGTGAAAGCCTGGGATTTCCTGGATACCCATCCACCTTCTTTGATGACATCAAAAAAGTACCCGGATCTCAAACTCCCGGCACCGGAAAATTACCGGTTTAGTTCCAGAGCGGAGGCTTATTTATATGCGACTGATTTTTTCGATCAAAATTCCCGTCTGCGTCCTCTGCTGATCGAACAAAACATTTCTTTTTTGCAGGAATTTCCTTTGGCAGAAAAGCTTGTCCCGCATCACAACCTGTTATTGCGTTACCGAGATGATAGGAGCAATCTCCTGAGTCCCGGTGAAGGGTTTGGCGAGTTCAAGCAATGGCTGGAAGAGGAACTGGGTCTGCCCGGAATTCAGAATGAATCGGCGTGGATCAACAAGGTTTCTTATTACATTCCTTCTTTTGCCGCATATTTTCATTCGGCAGGCCATTATAAGGAGGAAAGGGAAGCCCTGATGGTGATGCATGAATTCCTCGGGCAGAGAGGAGTCGCATGGCATTTAAAGATGGTGGATAATTTGATCCTGGACGGCAAACTGGAAGACGCGCGAAAGAAATGGGAAACCATGAAAAATAAATTTCCCGATTTTTTCGCAACCCATTTGGCGGAAGGGTTGGTGTTCCAAAGCGAAGAGAACTATGAAGGTGCGATAAGGTCTTTCAATCGTGCCCTGAAAGCCGATCCTGAGGCGTTCCGTCCGTATCTGGAAAAGAGCCTTGCCTGGCTGGGTTCCGGAAACAAAGAAAAAACTATTTCGACTTTGAGAGTTGCCAGAAAAAAAATAAAAACGTTAACAGATCTCAAACGGATTAGCAGCGTAGATAAAATTATCGAATAAAGAGAGACTCTTAAAATGTATAAAGACAAGGTGATTTCCGTTGTGGTTCCGGCTCACAATGAGCAAAAGTTGATCCAGAAGGTCCTTCAGGACCTGCCTCACTGGGTCGATCAGATTTTTGTCATCGATGATTTCAGCCAGGATGCCACATCCGATAAGGTGCGGGAAAGGATGGAAACCGATTCCCGAATCGTTTTGATCCGCCACGAAGAAAACCGGGGCGTAGGGGCGGCGATATGCACCGGCTACAAGGCGAGCCTGGAGAATGACGTCGATATTGCGGTGGTCATGGCCGGAGACGCTCAGATGGACCCTGCAGATCTTGAAAACCTCATCCGGCCTGTGGCCCTGGAAGGGGTAGATTATGCCAAGGGCAATCGCCTGTTTCATGGCGACGCCTGGGATATCATTCCCCGTCACCGGTATATAGGCAACAGTGTTTTGTCTTTGCTGACCAAGATCGCCAGCGGCTACTGGCATGTGGCGGATACCCAGTGTGGGTACACAGCGATATCAAAAAGGGCACTGGCATTGGTGGATCTCAAAAATGTCTATCCTCGATATGGCATGCCCAACGACCTGCTGGTTAAATTGAACATTGTTGATTGTTCGGTGCGCGATGTCCCTGTGCGCCCCGTATATAATATTGGAGAGATTTCCGAGATACGTGTAACACGGGTGGTCATCACCATCTCAAGACTACTGGTCACCTGTTTTTTCAGGCGGCTTGTTGGAAAATATGTGATCCGCGACTTTCACCCACTGGTCTTTTTCTACACCTTGGGCCTGATTGCGTTTCCCGCCGGTGCGCTCACGGGGTTTTATTTGTTCCTGCACCGAATTTTTTCCGGACCGGTTTCTGCTACCAGCGCGTTGTTCTCGGTTTTTCTGGTGATATCCGGTTTGCAGTTTCTGCTTTTTGCCATGTGGTTTGATATGGAAAATAACAAGCATCTCAAGGGCTGAAGGAGCATGAATCCGCCATACTTTTCCTTCCCTATATTGGTTTTCCTTTTAGCGGGCCGGTATTTTTTCATTTCAGGAATGCAAAATGAAGAATGACTTCCTGTCCCGATCTGGGGCGTCCCTACTGGCGGCCTGTTTTCTTCTGTTTGTTTTCACTCTGTTCTTCTTCCCGGTTCTGTTTGAAGGAAGCACTTTCTTTTTTCGCGACATCCACCATTTTGCCTATCCCATGAAATTCTACCTCGCCCGAATATGGGCGGTGGGGGAATGGCCTTACTGGTATCCCTATTTGTTTCAGGGCATGCCTTATATGTCTCTGATGCATCCCGGGGCGTTCTATCCCCCTTCGGTTTTATTTTTACTGGAAGATTTTTTATTTGCCTTCCATGCCTACTTCCTGTTTCACCACCTGGTTCTGACGGTTTCGGTCTATGTCCTTTGCCGGTATTGGGACAGATCGATTCCGGCATCTCTCTGTGCGTCATTGACTGCCCTGCTGGGAGGATATTTTTTATCGCTGGCCTCGGTCTACAACCAGTTCCAGTCGGCCGTTTGGTTGCCGTTAATTTTTTTGATGTGGCAAAAGTTCATGTTTAACGGTGGGCTGAAATATTTCTGCAGCGCTGTGGTTTTTCTGGCTTTTCAGGTTCTAGGCGGTGGGCCGGAAAACGCAATCTTTTCTGTCCTGCTGATTTATGCCCATTCGCTTTATCTGGCGAAAAATGAAGAACGCGGTTTCAGACAAAAAACCCTGGGGGTGCTGGCACTTGGTGTGGCCGCGCTGGCTCTTTCGGCTCTGCAATGGATACCCACCTACCATTTGCTGCAAGAAACAGGTCGCAGTGGCGGACTCTCCCTTGCCGCAAGCACCATCTGGTCGCTGGAACCTGGCGCATTGCTCGAACTGTTCCTACCTGAGAACTTTTCACATTTTCTCGAACAGGATGGAGGAAACATGAGTTATTTTGTGCACGGATTTTATATGGGCATTGTGCCACTGTTTGTTTTGTCCGGTTGTCTGCTGGTAGGCCGGGAGCAAAAACCCATCCGCTTCTGGCTGACGGTTTTCGGCGTAGGGGTGTTTTTTGCCTTGGGCAAGTTCAACCCGCTTTACTCGCTGTTTCATGAATGGGTGCCCGTGTTTAATCTGTTCCGCTTCCCGCAAAAATTCTTTTTCTTTTGTGCTTATGCTCTGGTGTTTCTGTCTGCCTGGGGTCTCGACCGGTTTGTCACCGTTGTTACTCATGAAAAAACGGCAATGAAAAAACTCCTGCTTGCTCTGCTGGCTACTGCGATGGTGGTCGCGGGAATGTTTGGGACCCATGTCGACCGGGCTGGACTGGAAAGTCTGATGATTTTACTGCTACTGGCATTCGGTATTTTTGCCCTGCATTTAAAAAAAATAAATCGGTTGGGGTTCTTCAGCCTTCTCCTGCTTTTAATGGTGATGGACTTGATGGGCAAAAATTCCATGCTGATTCCTCTGATCGATCGGGAGTTTTATACCGACCCACCTCCTTTGGCCAAACGCCTGGGGGGAACGGCTGACTCGTTTCGCGTTTATAGCGGAATGTTGCTTGAAAAACCGGCGCGGAAAAAGGTTTCTTCTAATCCGGCCGCAGGTAAGACATCCCGACCCCCTTATAATTTGCTGAGCGTCCAACTGGCTACACGAGATCAGGTCTACCCCAACATTGGGGCGGTTTATGGCCTGGGTTATGTGGATGGGTATGCCACCATGAAGACAAAGAAGAGTCAACTCTGGCACCAATCATTTGTCTTGGCGGACATCCCGAAAAAGAAAAGGATTCTAAAACGCAGTAATGTGAAGTATTGGGTTACAGAAGACTACGAGCAGTTGCCTTCCCCCCAATACCCCAGAGGAGTCAAAAAGGTGAATGTGTTTGAAGATGCCCTTCCGCGCGCCTTCCTAGTTGGCGAGTCGCGGGTGGTGCCCTCAGCGGAACAGCTCGATACTTATTATGCTTCTGCGTTCGACCCGCTTCGGCAAGTGCTGTTGGCAGAAAAGGTCGTGGTGAAAAAGGAAAAAAACTTTTCCGGTCAAGTCGAGCGAATCGAATATGGTCCCAACCGGGTCACAGTGAAAACCAGGCAGAACGAGGAAGGTTTTTTAGTCCTGCTCGATACCTGGTTCCCCGGTTGGAAGGTCGAGGTCGATGGCCAACCGGAACGAATTTACCGCGCCAATTATTTTTACCGAGGCGTAAAGTTAGGGCCGGGGAGCCACCAAATAGAATTTTCTTATGAGCCCGTAGGGTTAAGAACGGGTTTTACAATCAGCGGTATTACCTTTATCCTGTTAATATGTTTATTCGTCCTATCTGTGAGAAGAAATCATGAGACTGGTTAGCCTGCTACCTTCGGCGACAGAAATTCTGGTGAAACTCGGGTTAGAGAAAAACCTGGTTGGCGTGTCGCATGAATGCGATTATCCCAAGACGGTTCAGTCCCTGCCTCGGCTCACCTCCACCCGTGCCAACTCTAAACTCGATAGTGCGGGCATTCACAATTCGGTTCTCGAAGTGATGAAGAACGCCGTGTCGGTCTACGATCTAGATGTGGAATTGTTAAAAACCTTAAAACCCGACTTCATCGTGACTCAGGACTTGTGTGATGTTTGCGCCGTTTCCTTCTCGCAGGTGGAAGAAGCCTGCCGGGAACTTCTGGATTGCAAAATCATTTCTCTCAGGCCCAAAAGGCTGGGAGATATCTGGAACGATGTTCGGCAAACCGCTGAGACGCTGGGCGTGAAACAAAGCGGACACAAGTTTCAGCAAGAAGTCGATGAGCGGGTCCAGGCCGTGCGCGACCGCCTCGCCGTAGCGGGAAAGACCAAGCCAAATATTATAACGATAGAATGGATCGATCCCATTTATATCGGTGGCATGTGGCTTCCCGAAATGATCGACATTGTCGGGGGGAAAGTGTGCATCGCCGAGAGCGGGCAACCCGCGCCGATTGTCAGCCGGGAAGACCTGGCCAAGATAGACCCAGATGTGGTGGTGGTCAAACCCTGTGGTTATAAATTGGATCAGACCCTGAAGGAACTGGATCTGCTGAAAAAGCAAATTCCCGCATGGAGCAATTCGCCGAGAGTTTATCTTGTAGATGGGAACTCCTATTTCAACCGTCCCGGCCCGCGCATTCTCGACTCGCTGGAAATTCTGGCCTACTGTACCCACCCCAATCTGTTCCCGGAGTTCGGTGAGCAATACAAAGAAGGGATTATCTCCCTTCGCCCGGGCCTGCAACTTCCTTCCAATTAGGCGTGGGGTGGTGATAATATTCCTTGGCCCTTTCTGCTTAGTAAGGGGATAACGACTCCTACCTTGAAAGGCTTTAATTAAATAATTTCTGCTTTTTCCGCCTATGGTTTCAAGTTATCGTCAACCCTCCACTCTCATAACCTGCCTGTTGCTGGTGTTGGTAAACTTTGCGTTGTTTTGGCTATCTTCCATGATTTTGTTAACTACGATGATTATCTTTATGTCAGTAACCTGTACGTTCGTAACGGGATAACCTTTGAAGGGATTATTTGGGCCTTTGTAAAGGTCGAGGAGAACTTTTTCCAGAGCCTTGCGTGGATATCCTTGATGTTGGACAGGGAAGTTTTCGGGCTCAATCCGACCGGGTTTCATTTAACCAATTTTCTGCTTCACAGTGCCAACACGATGTTGGTGTTTTTGATTTTGAAAAGATTGACCCGCGAAGTTTGGCCGAGTATCTGTGTCGCGGTTCTGTTTGCCGTGCATCCCCTGCATGTCGAGTCTGTTGCCTGGGTCGCGGAACGCAAGGGACTATTATGCGCCTTCTTTGTTTTTTTGACGATCGGCGCTTTTGTCCGTTACGTGGAGTGCGGAAAGCGGAGGTGGTACTTTGCGGCCATCCTGGCCTTTGCCTTGTCGCTCCTTTCAAAGATGACCCTGGTGACTTTACCGCTCGTCCTTCTCTTGATAGATTACTGGCCCGCAAACCGGTATGGCCAGCCGGGCCTGCAGGGGAGACGGAAGATTGAAACATTTTGGAAACTGGCTCTCGAAAAACTTCCGTTTTTCGGTCTTTCTATGGCCCTGGCCTCTATCAGTTATTGGGGTTACGTTTATACGGGAGTCATGATACCCGTGTCGCAGGTTCCTTTCGGTTCCCGCATCCTGAGCGGATTGACCCATTATATCGCATACATTTGGAAAACCCTTTGGCCCGATAATTTATCCGTCATTTACCCTCCCGGTCCGGAGACCGTTTCTCTCTGGGCGGGAATGGGGGCGGGCTTGTTGATTGTTGTCCTAACGGTTTTAGCGGTGAAAGTGGCGCGGACACGGCCCTATCTGATATTAGGGTGGGGGTGGTACCTCATTATGTTGTTCCCCGCTGTCGGGTTTATTACCGCCAGTGAATTTTCGATGGCGGACAGATATACCTATGTACCCCTCATCGGATTATTTATTATTTTTGTGTGGGGAGTGAGGGATCTGTGTGTTGTTTTTGATTCCGGGAAGTCCGGACTTATCGCCGCTGTCGGCCTGGTCATATTTCTCCTGGGCATAGGTTCGTGGTTTCAGGTTCAACACTGGAAAAACAGCGTCACACTTTTTGACCATGCGGTAAAGGCCACCGTCAATAACAGGGTCGCGCACAATAACCTGGGGGTTGCCCTGGTCGACCGTGAACGTACCCGGGAAGGAATAGTACATTTCTCGGAAGCCCTGAGAATCAATCCTAATTTTTTTCGTGCCCGGACCAATCTGGCTTCTGCTTATCAGAAATCAGGACAGCCTGAAAAAGCCATCGCCGAATACAACCATGCGCTTCGATTCCAGCCCGAAGGCTCTTTAGTTCATTTTAAACTGGGAGAGCTTTACCACCAGGTTGAAAATGGGGCGAGGACTATTATTCACACGGAAACCGCTGTGCGCTTGCTGTCCAGCCAAATGGGAGCCCAGTTTGAAAAAACCATCGAGGCGGAAAACAACCTGAGACGTTATTATCAGAAATACAAGTAATTTCGATATAGAACCCAACACGAAATTCCCTGTAGAGATGCCTACCACTAGGCGTGGGTCTAATGAGCAAGAGCCCAATTAAGCCGAGATAACCATTGTTTCCAAGATTAAGCCATTGCTATCTGCCTCCGGTCGCACGACCGATAGCCGGTTGATTTTAAAGGAGTAATTCGATATAATCCAGGTATGGCTATTGAGAAAGATTTCATTGTTATTGGTTCTGGTGTGGCTGGGTTGACGTTTGCGCTCAAGGTTTGCAAGTTCGGGTCGGTCGGCATCATCACCAAGGACGCGCTGGAGGAATCGGCCACCAAATATGCCCAGGGCGGGATCGCCTCGGTGATGGCGGAGGACGATTCGTTCGAACTGCATGTTAAGGACACGATGGAAACGGGTCGCGGACTCTGCCACGAAGACTTTGTGCGCATCGCCTGCCGCGAAGGTCCTGCACGGGTTCGTGAGTTGATCGATCTTGGAGCCAATTTTGACCGCGGTCGCGGTGCCGAATTCGATTTGGGAAAAGAAGGAGGGCACTCCAAACGCCGAATTCTGCACGCGAACGACCTCACCGGTTGGGAGATTGAACGCACCCTCATTGAGGCGGTTCATGCCCAGGACAATATCGAGATTTTTGAGCACCACATGGCTATCGACCTCATCACCCGAGCCCGGTTTGAAGAAAAAATTGAGCCGGGAGGTTCCGATGACGAGGCGTTGGGACTCTATGTATTGAACCACCGCACACAAAAGGTGGAGACGATGGTCGGGCGGGTCACTCTTATGGCGACCGGTGGCGCGGGCAAGGTTTATCTCTACACATCCAATCCGGATACGGCGACCGGCGATGGCATTGCGGTGGCTTACCGGGCCGGAGCCAAAATCGCCAATATGGAGTTTTTCCAGTTCCATCCGACCTGTCTTTTTCACCCAAAAGCGAAATCGTTTCTCATTTCGGAAACCGTCAGGGGCGAAGGGGGAATCCTGCGCCTGCAAAATGGCGACACATTCATGGAGAACTGCCACCCCCTGGGATGCCTGGCTCCGCGTGATGTGGTGGCACGGGCCATTGACTACGAAATGAAAAAGAGCGGCGACGACTACGTTTTGCTGGACACCACGCATCTTGAGGGTTATCGCATTCGCGAACGTTTCCCCAATATTTATAAAACCTGTCTGGAATATGGTTTCGATATGTCGCGCGAGCCTTTACCGGTGGTCCCGGCGGCGCATTATATGTGCGGCGGACTGGTGGTGGACGCCAACGGTCAGACTAATATCAAAAGGCTTTTTGCCAGCGGAGAGGTGTGTTTCTCTGGCCTGCATGGTGCAAACCGGCTGGCTTCCAACTCTTTGCTTGAAGGGCTGGTGCTCTCGCACCGTGCGGTGGAGAAGGCGGTGAACTTATTAAAAGAACCAACATATTCAAAAAACCAGTTGGAGCGAATTCCGGAATGGGATCCTGGCAGTGCGGTCGACAGTGACGAATCTGTGGTGGTATCGCATAACTGGGACGAAATCCGCCGGTTGATGTGGAACTATGTCGGCATTGTCCGCTCCAACAAGCGTCTTCAGCGGGCCGAGCGCCGCATTCAATTGCTACTGGAAGAGATTCAGGAATATTACTGGAACTTTAAAATTACCAAGGACACTCTGGAGCTGAGAAACATCGCCATCACGGCGCAGTTGATCATTCAGGGAGCCTTGACGCGAAAAGAAAGCCGGGGTTTGCACTACAACCTCGACTGCCCCGATAAAGATGATGAAAACTGGCAACGTGATAACGTTTTCCAGAACACCACGCATCGATTGATAACTCAAACCAACCCGAGAATTGTGACCCATGAGTGAAGAAAAAACAGTACCTATATTGATCAGAGATTTTTTTGGAGTGGTTGCGCTTGCCTTCACTGTGTTTGGCTTTATGGCGTTAATGACTTTTTCACCTGATGATCCATCCTTTAATAAAAGTGTTACAGGGATGGCCGTGACAAATTCCGTTGGCATGATCGGAGCTTATTTTGCCGATGGACTGGCCCGCGTCTTTGGCAGTGGTGCGTTTTTCTTCCCGGTGATCACCGCATTTTTAGGCTGGGCTTTAATTCGGGGAAAAGATTTTCGCAACTGGTTGTTGATTCTAGGCTCGGGAATTTTGTTTTTGATCGGACTGTGTTCCCTGCTGACCATACAATTCAAGGTCGATCCTTTTTTTGGCGAAGCGGTCCCGGTTGGCGGTTTGGTAGGCCATGGCCTTGGCGGGTTTCTGGTGGCCTGGTTGAATCCTTCAGGAGCGGTGTTGACCCTAATTACTTTATTGTTCGTGGCCTTTTTGGTGATGACACGCATTCCGGTCAATGTGTTGGTCGAGAGAACCGTAACCATTTTCAAGGTGTTGGCCGCAGGTTTGGTGTTGGGCGGAGTTGGAACAAAAAATATGGTTTTAAAAAGCCTGTCGGTTGTCCGGGCTTTGATAAAGACAGCCCAAACAGCGCGAGCAGCAGCGCAGAAAGCACCGGTGGTTGCGCCGGTGATTGTTACCCGCAGTCGGCCTGAACCGATTCCCGTGGAGAAAACGGGGAACAAGAAAAAGGAAGAGAAGACCGAGTTTGTGGTGCAGGACCATTTTGCTTTCATGAGTACACCCGGCAAATACCAGGTTCCCCCGCTTTCGTTATTAGAGGATCCCCCGCCAGACGAGGGAATACAAACGGATAAAGCCAGGGACGAGATTATTGCCAGCAGTGCCATTCTGGAAAAAAAATTATTGGACTTTGGCATTGAGGGACGGGTGGTTCAGGTTTTGCCGGGTCCGGTCATCACTTTGTTTGAGTATGAGCCGGCACCGGGAGTCAAGGTCAGCCGCATTGTCTCTCTGACAGATGACCTGTCGTTGGCCATGCGTTGTGTCGGGCTTCGCATTCTGGCCCCTGTACCGGGTAAGCCGGTTGTTGGCATCGAGATTCCTAATATACGGCGCGAGACCATTTATTTTAAAGAGGTCATGACGTCCGATGAGTTTCAGTTGTCGCAGTCCAAACTCACTCTGGCGATTGGCAAAGATATTACCGGGGAACCGGCGGTACAGGATCTGGCGACCACTCCGCATTTGCTCATGGCGGGATCAACCGGGTCGGGCAAGAGTGTCGGACTCAACGCCATGATCTGTAGCATTCTTTTGAATGCTACGCCGGATGAAGTCAAAATGATCATGGTTGACCCGAAGATGCTGGAGCTGTCGGTCTATGATGGAATTCCGCATCTTATTTCTCCGGTGGTCACCAATCCTAAAAAAGCCGCCGCCGCGCTCCAGTGGGCGGTCAGCGAAATGGAGTCGCGTTACAAAATGATGGCTGAGCGTGGGGTGCGCAACATTAGCGGCTTCAACGAATTGGCGGAGAAACTACAGAAAGAATATGACCAGGAACTGAAAAAACGCCAAAAGGCCAACAAAGGGGTCAAACCCGCAATGGCCGAAGAAGAGGAGGACGAGGGGGTTCTGCCGGAACCGCCTGCTAAACTCCCTTACATTGTTATCTTGATCGATGAGTTGGCCGACCTTATGATGGTCGCATCCAAAGGTGTGGAAGACTCGTTGACCCGGCTGGCGCAGATGGCACGGGCCGCAGGCATTCATCTGATCGTTGCCACGCAACGTCCTTCGGTGGATGTCTTGACGGGAATCATCAAGGCCAATTTCCCCACACGTATGTCTTATAAGGTTACTTCCAGAGTGGATTCGCGCACCATTCTGGATGCTATGGGTGCCGATAAGCTTCTCGGTAAAGGCGACATGTTGTTTCTGCCTCCCGGAACCACGAAGCTTCAACGCCTGCATGGGGTCATGGTCAGTGATGCAGAGATACAGCGCATTGTGGACTTTATCAAGAAACAGGCGAAACCCCATTATCAGGAAGACATTTTCCAGTCGGTTGTTCAGGAAGAGTCCAAGAGAGAAGAGGAAGAGGAGTTTGATGAAAAATACGACGAAGCCCTTGCCATTGTTGCCAAAGATCGGCAGGCTTCCATTTCTTATATTCAACGGCGTTTGAGAATAGGCTATAATCGGGCGGCACGAATCATAGAAACTATGGAGCGAGAAGGGGTGGTGGGTCCATCTGATGGAGTCAAACCCCGCGAAGTCTATGTCAGCCCGATTGAAATTGAATAGGGTTTCCCTTGTTGTCCGGTTAGCGTTGGTTCTTTTTGTTGTTTCCTGTGCAGTGCAGGTTGCCAGCAGTCTTGCGGGCATTTTCTCTTACCGGGATGACCAGGGCGCCATCCATTTTACCGACGATCTCTCCAAGATTCCAAAACAGTACCGCGAAAGCGAACAAGGAGTCCGCAAGCACCGTGAAGGTCGAGGTGCCTATCGTGCTACTCCGGTTCCTTCTCCAACAATAGAACTTCCAGGATCGGTTTCACAAAATCAGGAAATTCAGATTCCCCTCATTCCCATAAGTGGAGGAAACTTTTTGGTCGATACGGTTCTCAATGGCCGGATCAAGGCTCGGTTAATGCTGGATACCGGTGCCTCCCTCATCACCCTGACCGAAGAGATTGGCCGTAAACTGGGAATATCAGCGTACTCCGACTCTGCCGAGTTGCCTTTCAACACCGCAGGCGGGGAGGAGTGGATGCCGTTGGTGGCGCTTGAGACAGTCGCTCTGGGTTCCGCCGAAATCCGGTTGGTGGAAGCTTCTATCAATAGCCATATTAAGGAAATTGATGGTCTGCTGGGGATGAGCTTTCTTGGGGACTTCCGCTTTGAAATCGACCGCACCAATAAACGGCTCACTTTAAGGCCGCCGCAGAATCCGAACGAACTGGCATGGGATGGCAAGTCGGGAAACTGGTGGAAAAGCCGGTTTGAACATTACGACACGATCATCAAGAGTTATTCTACCCAAGCAAGTTTCCTCCAGCGGCGGGGACATGAAAAGGCTCCGAACATGCAGAAGACGGTAGAATTCTATAAGAACTTGCGCCAGAAACTGCAAACCCGGGCTTCCATTTCCGGCCTGCCGCTGCGTTTCCGGTCATCCCTCTAACTGCCACTAGGCCCGGCCAGCGGCCGGTGAAATTGCAATAGCTTTTTACTGCGGACGAAGAGTTGACTCGGCTTGATGGGCTCTTGCCCAGTTGCAGAATTAATATCCCCTCCCTTCATAGAAAGGGATGTAAACATTCCGGTAACACTCATGCAATATGCAGGCTAATCCTGAACATTCCGACCCCGCGTTTCTCTTTGTGTTGTTGGGAGCCAGCAACCTGGCACGGGGCTACTCTGCCCTGATCCGGCATATTTCCCAAAGTATTTCAGAAGGCCAGTTTATCAACGCACTGGGACCAGGCCGGGGTTACTGTGCCAAGGGGGGGCTGTTAAATTTTTCCTACACGCCAATCGGCGAATGCAAGGTCATGGAGTCTGCCGAAGTTTTTGCGCAACAGGGACAGCGGGTTGCCGTGCTTTTTACCGATATCGGCAATGACATCATGTATGGAGTTCCAGCCGAGGCTCTCGTTGAATGTCTGGACACCTTGATCGGAAAAGCCCAGCGCTGGAACGCGGAGATTTTTGTGACTTCCATTCATGTGGATATATCCCGTGATATGGGAAAGACTTCTTTTAAATTATTGCAGTCCATCTTTTATCCAAACAGTCCGGTGACTTTTGACCAGGCTGATTCGGCGGTGAAAAGGGTGAATCATTATCTTGAGGAAAAAGCGCAGCAGAACAGACAAATTCATTTGGTGAGTGGGCTGGGTGCGTTCTGCGGGTTGGATAAAATTCATTTCAGCCTGTTGAAAAGTCATCTTGCCTGGTCGCGCATTGCCAATGAAATTTTATTGGCGCTGGATGTGGCACCCACAGGAAACATCGGGCCGGGCTCCATGGCGATTTCCCTGTGTGGCAATCTCAATCGCCTGATTGTTTCTGATATGCTGAGGATTACAAAAAGGCCAAAAGGATTTTTCTAGGAATTTTTGCGCAAAATTTTTTATGGGCGCCTCTAAAAATTGTTTTTGGCCATGAGCGACCCTTATGAATTTTGGACACGAATAGTAGTCCAAAAGGTCTGCGAGTTGCCCGAGGCTAAATTATCGAATAAATAGAGACCTCTATGAAACATTGTCTTGCGGTCATTCGAATAGGTGCTTATATAGGAGTGTTCGGCATGTTTGTGGTTATCGGAGCATGCGGGCATATTTTATTTTTTATGTCACAGGCGCGACTGTTAAAGTGGATTGCTTTTTTTGCGCAATGGTGGGCTCGCGTAACCTGTCTGATCTTCAATATCCAAATTCACATTGAAGGAGATGCAAATATAAAATCAGGATCGCTGATTGTCGCCAACCATGTGGGTTCGCCGGATATTTTTATCCTGGGGGCGTGTTTTAAAGGTTTCTTTGTCTCGAAATCCGAAATCGCTGATTGGCCTCTGTTCAACTGGTTGGCCAGGCTGGGACGGACCATCTTCGCCGACAGGAGCAAACGCCATCAAGTGAAGGCCGTCATCCGTGAAATTGAGGAACGGTTAAACGCTGACCATTCTGTGATATTGTTTCCCGAAGCCCAGGCGACCGATGGCACGGATGTAGTGTCTTTCAAGTCGGCGGTGTTTGAGGCGGCGGTTCTTGCCAGCCGGCCTGTGGTGCCCGTGACGATTCGTTATCATGATGGGCACAGGCCAACGATCGCCTATTATGGGGACAGTTTTTTCGAACATATCATTAGACTGCTGAAAACCCCCCGGCTTCAAGCGACCGTAATGGTCTTGCCAGAAATTTCAGCGGGTCCGAACCGGCAAACTCTGACAGAAAAAAGTTATAGGGCTATTCGCGACAAGGTTATACAGAACACCCCTCAATCTGCGTGATCGTATCTGAGTTTTTTATGATGGACTTTAAAATCAAAATGACGTTACATTGATCGATATAATTTCTCTAAAGGGTTCAACATGATTCATCCTTTTAAAGGTCAGAAACCGGAGATTGACGATTCTACCCTGGTGGTGGAAAGCGCGCAGATCATCGGTGATGTAACGATTGGTGAAGAGAGCAGTGTGTGGTTCAACGCGGTGATTCGGGGGGATGTCAACCATATCCGTATTGGCAAGCGCACTAATATTCAGGATGGCTGTGTCCTGCACGTAGCACGCAAAACCCTGCCCTTGATTATTGGCGATGAAGTGACGGTGGGCCACAACGTTACCCTGCACGCCTGCACTATCGGGTCGCAATGCCTCATCGGTATGGGCGCGATTGTTATGGATGGCTCGGAAGTGGGAGAACAGTCTATTGTAGCGGCTGGTTC
The DNA here is from genome assembly GCA_028822815.1 of Nitrospinaceae bacterium. GTDB lineage: Bacteria > Nitrospinota > Nitrospinia > Nitrospinales > VA-1 > LS-NOB. The sequence goes on from JAPKCW010000003.1 coordinate 22,290, forward strand.
CCTGGTGACCCCGAACACGAAAATTCCGCCGAAAAGCTTGGTGCTGGGGTCGCCGGCGAAAGTAAAGCGGCAACTGACTGAAGAAGAAATTCGCGGCATCCGTGAATCGGCCGCCAATTATGTCGGCGATATTGAAACCTACCTCGATTAAGGTTTATGAGAATCTTTATTTATGCTGTGATTTTTTCTAAGGCAATTCGAGGCCCTTACTTTATAAGGGCCGCTCATAGCCAGAAGCAATTTTTAGAGATGCACATATGACTGAATCCGTCCCGTTTACGGTTCCCATTGCGGTGATCGGTGGCAGTGGGGCCTATCATCTTCTCGCTGGGCAGGCCCTGGGACAGGAAAAGGCCTGTGAAGTCCTTGATACGCCTTATGGCAAAAGCGCTCCAATCCACTGTTTTAGTTTCGCCGACCAGGAATTTTTATTTTTGTCCCGCCATGGCGAAACCGATTATTCTATGACGGCTCCGTTTGTGAACTACCGGGCTAATATTCGTGCCCTTAAAGATTGCGGCGTTCAAAGGATAATCTCCTGGTCGGGTCCGGGAATTATCAACACGACATTCAAGCCGGGAGATTTTGTCGTGCCGCACGATATCATTGATGAAACCCGTAACCGGGAGACTACGTTTTTCAAGGATACCGGCATCGGGTTCATTCGTATGAGCCAACCATTTTGTCCACAGATTGCCGCCGCCCTGCACGATACCCTGCATGCAAGCGGACTGCCCCATCATGAACAGGCGGTTTATGCCTGCACCGAAGGACCGCGTCTGGAAACCCCGGCAGAAATCAGGAAGCTCCGTATCCTGGGTGCCGATCTGGTAGGCATGACTCTTGCCCCGGAAGCTTTTCTGGCTCGGGAAATGGAAATATGCTACACGCCGTTTTGTTACCTGACTAATTACGCCGAAGGGGTAAAGCCCAGAAAATTTAAAAAAGGCGAATTGTTTGAAGGCATGCAAACAGAAGAAGAACAAAAACAGGTTGACGCGGCGATACAAAAATTCCCCGAGTTGATCCGTGCGGGTTTTGAAAGTTTGCAAGGTGTCGAACGCACCTGCAATTGCCCGGATGCCCTGCGCCGCTACAAAGACAAAGGCCTGCTAGGCGCAGGGCCAGAGAGCAAGGACCCATTGCGCTGATGACAAAACGGTTGCTCGCCACCCCCCAAGTGAGGGGGCAAATAGCGATAGCTTATTAAGTCACCAACAGGGTTAGAGCGCTAAAAAAAGTTATTGTCCGCTGACCACACGCCTAGTGGATTGCTCACTGAGTCCAGCGAGTTATGTCATTCATTAGCTTTCATGCCCCGAATGGGGTATCACGCCGGTTAGTCGGGCCAGGCTTCGAACCCCCCGGTCATGCTATAGACCTCTTTGAACCCATTTTGCGAGAGGTATTCGGCGGCACCACGGCTGGAGATACCGTGGTAGCAGTAAACTATCAGGGGTTTTTCCTTGTCGGTGGATTCGATGAACTCTTTAACATTTGTGTCATTCAGAGAAACCGCGCTGGGGATATGGCCAGCGGAGTAGGACCCAGGGTCGCGAATGTCGATCACGTTCACAGAGCCTTCTTCAACCATTTCCTGCGCCTTGTGCGGGTCAAGTTCTTTAAACATAGGGGATGGTCCTTTTATCACAATTAAAAAAAGTTAAATTCGCCTATCGGTTTTTCGCATCTTAAAAACAACCTGTTTGTCATTTAGATGATGGATGTAGCAAAAAGTTCCCTATTAAATGTCAGGTCAAAATGAATTTAATACAACTGCAGGAAGGCTTTGAAGCCATTCGGTTAAAAGGCAATAGAGTGGAGACGGTGGAAAAGGTTGTTGAACTCGCCAATGCCTGCCAGCAGGTGAGAAAGTATGAGGCTGCAATTACCTGTCTGAATAAGGTTTTACCAGATGTCCAGAAAGATGCAGGTCTGCTTGCAGTGGTAAAAACTGCTTTGGGAACCGCCTACTGGGAAAAAGCACAATTGCAAAAAGCCCTCAGTCATTTTGAGGAAGGGTTAACTTTATTTAAAGAGATCGATGATAAGCAAGGCATTGCTGCCATCCTCTCCATAGTGGGCATTACATTCTGGAGAAAATGCGAATGGGAAAAGGCACTGGAAATTTTAAAAGACGCTTTGGGGCAAAATGGCGAGAAGAAAGTGGAACAACGTTTTGTATCTTTATATGGAGCGTTTGACCGGGGCATTGCCACTTTACAGAATCGGGTGCGTTTGGGACGGGAGCTTCAAAAACCTTTAAAAATTTTGCAACCGCTGTTTTCCATGTGCCCCTTGTACTGGGTGATAGGGAACCATGAACAATTCAAGGTTTGTCTTGACGAATCGGTATCGCTGGCAGAACAACTGGGTAAGGCGGATATCCTGAATGCCGCTAAGGGTCTGATGCGGCTGGCTGACTCAGCCTGAGCCAGGTCAGTTCATTTTTGTTTTGATACAGATGCAGGACCTGGCTGTTGGGGATGGCGGCAAATTTGTCGATGATCGAAAGATCCGGCTTACCTTTAAATTTAATGGTGCAGATAAAGTTTTTACAACTTCCAGACTCCACCCATCGCATGATCCATTCATAAAGTTTTTCCGGGTAACAGATCACATCCGAGAACAGCCAGTCAATACGACGGTCCTGCGCCTGGAACTCTTCCGGCAGTAGTGTGAAAGCGTCGCGTTTCTGGAAAGACACTCCTTTCAATTCGGCGACCGATGGAGAAAGCGGCGAACGATCAATGCTTAAAACCTCCGCACCGCATTGGTGAATCACCCAGGCCCATCCCCCCGGACTGCCCCCCACGTCAATGCAAAACTCTCCCGGTTGCGGTGTCGTGCCTGCCAAGGTCAGGGCTTCGTACAGTTTTAAATAAGTGCGGTTGGGTGGGCCTTCTTTGTCTTCGATGAAATGCGCTTCGCCGTTCGGAAAAAGGCTGGAACATTCTGCCGATGCGAGTAGCGTATTTTCATCCAGAAGCGTGAAGCCCCCGAGCGGGGAAGTCGGTAAGGACGAAGGAAACGTAAAAGGCCTTTGTTGCGCAGTGTTTAATTTTTCCACAATCAGTTTTGCCCTGCGGTGCAATGTGTGGGAATACAGGCACCAGTTACGCTGAATGGTTTTCAATTTTTTAGCGGCATCATTTATTGAGTCGATATGAAGCGTCTGTGGGTTCAGCCAGATATTTTGTGCCCAGTAAGCGTTTTTTACTGGCTGACTGGAAAGAATGAGCCGGTCATGGACAGCCATCACCCCTTCCAGTTCATTTAATAAAGGTTCTGTCAGGCCCTTCGCCGCCAGATAGGCGGATTGTATTTGTGGGCTCATTTTAAAGTAGCAGTTTCATTTTTCTGCCCCCGGCAATGGAAAATCCATGGTCTTCATATTCCCTTGGAAAAATAGACTTTGCCCGCTGTAACTTGACAATTTAGAAGGAATAAAGTATAAAAATCAATTCGCTATTATCTGTCGCCCAATCTGGGATAGACGTGTTTTCAACTCCCAATATAAAGGAGTAGTTTTTGGCTAATCATAAATCTGCATTGAAGCGCAACCGGCAAAACCATAAGAAAAATGAAAGAAACAAAGGGTATCGCACCTTGGTCAAGACGTTGTCCAAAAAAGTGCGTACCGAAGCTGAGGCGGGCAATAAAGAGCAGGCCCAAAAAGAATTAAAGACCGCTCAAAAAGCCATCGCCAAGGTTGGTGGTAA
>JAPKCW010000123.1:0-6408 GCA_028822815.1 Nitrospinaceae bacterium
CCGGGCAGAAACTTGCTGGTTTCTGTGCAACAGGGGCGTGCCCGGCGCATTGATAAACCCGGTCTGGTATTTTCCCGCATTCATACCGAGGATCTTGTGCAAACGCTGGAAGCTTCAATGAAAAATCCCCAGCCCGGTGAGATATTTAATGTCAGTGACGACTGCCCTTGTCCGCCGGTCGAGGCGGTGGAATATGCCTGTAGTTTACTGGGTGTGGAACCGCCGCCCTTGGTACCTTATGAGAAAGCCGATCTTTCCCCAACCGCTAAAGGTTTCTACAATACCAACAAACGCATCTCGAACAAAAAAATTAAACAGGAGTTGGGAGTAAAACTGCGCTACCCCGATTACCGTTCTGGCTTGGACGCCTTGTTCAAAGATTTTTAATGTTTGTGGGAGGGAACTAGCAACGTCTCATTAAGCCTAGGTAACTCCTTGTTTGCCGAAGAAAGCTATTTACCTCTGCGGGGCAGGAAGACTGAGGAGGAATATCACCGTTACTGCCTCCGGCGGCTCGCCGGTTACAAGCCCGTTGGGTAGTCGAGAAATTCGCTGGTGATGCCGAACTTTTCTTCCAGATGTTTGCCCACCGCTTTTACGCCGCCGGTTTCAGTAGCGTAGTGGCCGGCAAAAATCAATACGCAGTGGCCCTCGATGGCTTCATGGTAATGGTGGTTGGCTCCTTCTCCCGTGATGTAGGCAGAGAGCCCTTCCCGGCTGGCTTGTCCAACGATTTCCGCCGCTCCACCGGTTACCAGACCCACTGATTCGATCTCTCCCTCACCGATCAATTTGACGGATGAACCCAGTTTCTCTGCCAGTTCCTGTGCCAGGGTTTCAGCGGATTTTTTGTTGATCGTTCCTTTGAACCCGATTTTAATTCCGCCATATTCGCCAAACGGCTCCAGGTTTTGCAGTCCGATCAAATCAGCCAGTGCCCGGTTGTTGCCCAATACAGGATGCAGGTCGAGGGGGATATGGGCCGAATACAGCCCCAGGTTGGCACTTAGCATGGAAGAGATTTTTTCATAAAAGGTCCCGCGAAGTGGTTGCAGTCCGCCCCAGAAAATTCCATGATGCACAAACATCATCTGGCAATTTTTTTCGATGGCCAGATCAATGGTGGCCTGGCACAGATCTACCGCCAGACCTATTTTTTTTATTTCGCCGGTGTTTTGTACCTGCAGTCCGTTCAAGGCATTGGGCGAATCAGTAATGGATGGGACGTCCAAAAGGTTGTCCAGGTAATGGCTGAGTTGTAGAATGTCCATGACAGAGATTAGGGCACCTCTAAAATTGTTATTGGCCATAAGCGGCCCTTATGAATTTTGGGCACGAATAGTAGCCCAAAAGGTCCGCGAGTTGCTACAGAGAAAATTACCGAATAAATAGAGATGCCATTATAACTTCTTACGGGTTGCAAGAGTGATCAATTTTATTCTTCGAAACATTTGGCAGAGAATCATCCTGCTGGTTTTTATTTCCATCATTTCCCACGCCATCGTGCACCTGGCACCGGGGGAACCGGCGTTGGTGGACCCTTCTAATCCGAGAATGAAACCGGAAGACATTCAGCGCATCCGTACCGCGTTCCACCTGGATGAACCGTTGCATATCCAATATGTATATTGGGTGCAAGACCTGTTTACCGGTGAGCTCAAGTCGTTCAAGGATAACCAGCCGGTAATGGGCAAGATCTGGGAGAAATTTCTCAACTCACTGCCATTGTTCCTGATCGGGACAATGATCACCTGGTTTCTGGCTTTTCCTGTTGGCATTAAAGCGGCCTTAAACCGGGATTCGGTATTTGACCGGACCAGTACGTTTTTTTCCTATGCCTTGATCTCCATTCCCGGATTTTTTCTGTCCTATTTAGTCATCATTTTTATGGTCAAAACTTTCGATGTTCCGGTGATCGGGATGCAAACCTTCGGTATGGAGGAGGCCCCGTTATTACTCCGGTCCATGGACCGGGTCTGGCATCTAACTATTCCGGCACTGATGTCCGCCATTGCCGGCACTGCGATACTTTCCCGCTACGTCCGTTCGCAAATGCTGGAGGTGATCCATGAAGATTATATTCGCACCGCACGGGCTAAAGGACTTCCCGAAGACCAAGTGATCTACCATCACGGATTGCGCAATGCCCTTTTGCCGTTCATAACCATGTTTGGCCTGACCATTCCCGGATTGATTGGCGGGTCGGTGATCTTTGAAACCATCTTTGCCTGGCCGGGAATGGGACGGTTAGGATTCGAAGCCATACTGGCGCGCGATTTTCCCGTTATCTTGACGTTGAATTTCTTTTCAGCCGTTCTGGTTTTGCTGGGGACACTGGTATCCGACATTCTTTACGCAGTGGCAGACCCGCGTATCAAATTTTAGGAAAGTCTTATGTATGAATAAAGCGATCACTGATTTAGAGGCCGACGCCCTGGCGCCGTCGAAAGGTTTGTTTCAGGAACGTTGGGATATTCTCAAGCGCAACCGCATGGCCTACGCCAGTTTTTTGTTCCTGGTGTTCCTGCTGGGTTTAGCGGTTCTGGGAAAAGTGTTCACCCAGGTTGTGGTGGTGTTCGATCCTAAAGTAGTACGTTTATCGGAAAAATTTCTTCCCCCGCTTACATCTTTCACCAGCACCCTGACACCGAAAGAAGATGCTCCGACTTTGGGCATTTACCTTTTGGGGACCGATGAATTGGGCCGGGATGTATTTGCCCGTATGTTGGAGGGCACCTCGGTTTCGTTGACGGTGGGTTTCGTGGCAGTGGGTATATCGCTGACGGTGGGGATTTTCTTTGGCGGGGTCGCGGGTTTTTATGGCAGGGTGAAACTGGGGTTTCTCACGGTCGACACACTCATTATGCGTTTTGTCGATATCATGCTCTGTTTTCCCACGTTCTTTTTGATTCTGACGGTCGTCGCGTTATTACCACCGAGTATTTATAACATCATGATCGTGATTGGTCTGACAAGTTGGATGGGGACCGCGCGGTTTGTCCGGGCAGAGTTTTTATCTTTGCGGGATCAGGACTTCGTGATTGCCGCAAGGAGCCAGGCGATTCCCGAATGGCGCATTATTTTTATCCATATGGTGCCTAACGCCATTGCCCCGGTTCTGGTTTCGGCAACCATTGGTGTGGCAACGGCAATCTTGACCGAATCCTCTTTAAGTTTTCTGGGTTTCGGCGTGCAACCTCCGGATGCGACCTGGGGCAATATTCTCGCTGATGGCAAAACATTTTTGTTCGACGCTCCCTGGCTGACATTCATTCCCGGATTCACCATCCTGTTCGTGGTGCTGGCATTCAACCTTTGCGGTGAAGGATTGCGCGAAGCCTTCAACCCGAAACTGAGATCAACCCCATAAATTCAATTCCCCAAAAAGGTATTCCGCCTCGTGATATTTGTTGAGAAAGTAAATTTACAATTTAGTTCCAAGGTGCTCTTTGGGGATGTCAGCTTCCACCTTCGTCCAAAAGAAAAGGTAGGGCTGGTGGGGGAAAACGGTACCGGCAAGACCACTCTCTTTAAAGTGATAACCGGAAAAACCGTGCCGGACTCGGGTAAGGTGAGTCTCAGGAAAGGCCTGCGTTTTGGTTTGCTGGAACAGGAAATGGAAGGGGGCAGTGAAACAGTCCTCGAAAGGGTGGTGCTTGGCGATCCATATTTCCTTAAGGTGAAAACAGAAATGGAGCGGTTGCAATCGGACCAGACTTATCACGACAGATACGGAGACCTGCAACACGAATTTGAACGCCTGGGAGGCTATGACCGGGAAGCCAGGGCAAAAATCATCCTTCTGGGACTGGGAATCAAATCTGAAAAATGGAACCAACCTCTCGATGAGTTATCCGGTGGTTGGAGAATGCGGTGCGAACTTTCGCGCCTTTTATTGCAGAGCCCGGATGTCCTGTTGCTGGATGAGCCGTCAAACCATCTGGATTTAAAATCCGTGGTCTGGCTGGAATCGTTCCTGAGATCTTATGAGGGTAGTGTCCTGCTCATTTCTCATGACCGCAGGTTTTTAAATTCTTTGGCAAGTCGCATCATTGAGTTGGATCGCGGAGTACTTTCGGTTTATACCGGAAATTATGATGACTACGAAAAACAGAAGCAAGAGAGGGAGGCGTTGCTTGAGTCCCAGGCCGCTAACCAAGGCCGCAAAATTGCCGAGGTGGAACGGTTTATAGAAAGGTTTCGCGCCAAAAATACCAAAGCCACTCAGGTTCAAAGCCGAATAAAAATGCTGGAAAAAATGGAGCGGGTGCAAACGGCCCAGGGTACAAAAGCTATTCACTTTCGTTTTCCCCAGCCGGCGAGAACAGGGCGACATGTTCTGGAAATGAATGGGGTATGCAAAAGTTATGGCGCTCTCAAGGTTTACGAAAATTTTTCTATCAACCTTGAAAGAGGCTGGAAAGTGGCTCTGGTAGGGGAGAACGGTGCGGGCAAATCCACCCTGCTGAAACTGATGGCGGGCGCTCTTCAGCCGGATGAAGGGGAGGTCAAACTCGGAGCGAATGTGTCCCGGTCCTACTTTGCCCAGCATCAGGGCGAGACGCTTAACTTTAACCATACGGTTTTCCAATCCCTGGAAGAGTCAGCGCCGGGGCTCCTGCTCACTGCAAAGCGAAATATTCTGGGGGCGTTTTTATTCACCGGGGAAGATGTTGAGAAGAAAGTTTCCGTTCTTTCAGGCGGGGAACGCTCCCGCCTGGCTTTAGCGCGAATGTTGTGTGGCGGCTCTGGGCCGGAGAAGAGCAAGTCCGGAAATGGAAAACCGCCGTCGCTGGTTTTATTTGATGAGCCGACAAACCATCTGGATATGCGGTCCCGGGAACATTTGGCGGCAGTTCTTTCTGATTATGAAGGGGGTCTGGTGGTCATTTCCCATGACCGGTTTTTCCTCGATGGTTTTATTAACCGGGTATGGGAAGTGGAGGCAGGGGCGGTCAAAGATTATCCCGGCAATTACAGTGATTATGACCGGGAGAAATCGAAAGAGGTTCAGAATATTGAGTTTTCTTCAGGCTCGGCAAAGGAAGCTTCTTCCTCGCAGTTGAACAGGGAGAGGAAAAGAAAGGAAGCGGAAGAACGAAACCAGCGTTATAAAAACCTGAAACCCCTGCAAACACGATTGGCGAAAGTGGAGTCCCGTTTAGAGGTTTTAATGCAGGCTCATGAAACCCTGCAAACGCAGCTTGCAGATGCCAGCATTTACGAGGCGGACCAGAAAATCCGGTTGATGGAAACTCTGGATCAGCAGAATACTCTTAAGACTGAGGAAAAAATCCTGATGGAAGAATGGGACGAGTTGACAGTCGCGGTAGAACAATTTGAGAACTTATTAATGATTAAGCCCTCCTTTGAATAAAACATGCTTGAATTTCATGAAATATTTCTAATTGGCGCATTGCTGGTCCTGGCGGGGATGGTGATCTTGCCGATATTCTTCGGGGCTCCCTGGCATCCCCTATTGCCCGGAACTATCCGGCGGATTTTGCGATTTGCTGATATCCGGCCGGGAGAAACACTCTGCGACCTCGGTTGCGGGGATGGCAGGGTGCTGATTACTTCGGCGAAAGAGTTTTCTACCAAGGCAATCGGTGTGGAGATCGATCCTCTAAAAGTTGTAATGGCCCGCCTGCTTGCTCGGATGAATGGGGTCAGCGACCGGGTACGAATCGTTCGGGGAAATATGTTTGATTTCGATCCGGGTTCTGCGGATGTGCTTTATCTTTACCTGACCCATCAGGCGGTGGACAAATTGTTCCCGGGAATTTTGAAGAAATTAAAACCGTCTGTGCGTATTGTTTCGTACCGGTTCTGCTTGCGTGGTATGACCCCGGAAAAGGTCAGCGAAGATAAAACCCTGTTCCTCTATCAGTTAGATAAGGGCAGGCAAATAAACACCTACCACTAGCCGCCAGCGTGACGCCCCTTACAGGGGAGGAAACTGGGCAAGGGTTTGTTGAGCCGCCAAAACTCTTTTCTCGCCAGCGAAAGTTATTGCTCACTGCCCCCGGCGGCCTCGCCGGCCCATTTTACGACGCCTTCCCAGATGTAGCCGGAGCGGTTTTTATATTTGACCACCAGCCAGTTCCTGTTGTTGAACATGATATTGGTTCTTCTCATGAAACGCACCTCTTCGCCTCTGCGTAGCTTGGTGATGTTTGGGAAAACCGTTCCCGGTCCTTTTTTCAAAGCCACTCCATCGGTCATGACCATCAAGTTTTTTCTTGGAGACGATTCGGCCATGAGTAGTTTTTCTGGAGCGGATTCTTGCATGGGCATTTCGACTGAGGGAGGCTCGACTATGCCAGGTTGTGGAACAGGAGCCGGTGCCGGGGCCTGTTGCGGTTCTGATAGAGTCGGCATTGAGAGAGCCGGTGGCGTGGGCATTCC
>JAPKCW010000124.1:0-6346 GCA_028822815.1 Nitrospinaceae bacterium
GAATGAAAAATAGCAAGGCCAGCAAGTAAAAGAAGCCTCCCATCCCACTTGCTCGTCCTGAAATATAGGTGACGGTCTCTGTATGAAGTGGGTTGAGCGCAAATAAGAGGGCGGTGGTGACGGATAAGCCCAGCACTGCCTTGCTTTCCCATTGGGTATTCCTGTCGAGGGTTTTGAAGACAATGAAAAGAACGGTCACCGATGCTAGGAAGTGAAACAGGAGATTGGTCAGGTGGTAGCCGAGCGGGTTCATGCCGCCCAGTGAATGATTAACGCTGAAGCTGAAATATAGAAGATGCCGGTATCGAATGGGCCATATCTGGTAGAACCCTTTTGGGTCATTCAAAACCACTTGTTGTAAAAGAGCCTGGTCGTCAAAGTTGAAAGGTGAGAACAGGGTGTTTGCATAGGCAATAAGAATGAGAACTAACAATGCCAGAATAGAAAAAAACAACTGCGTTCTTGTGGTGTCAGTCATGGTTTTGCTTTTTCTCTATTTGTTGCAAGATGAAGATCAGAATGGCTACGTTGACAATAATGAAAACAAAATAAATGGGAATAAAGTTGGGGATCAGGTGGATCCGGTATACGGGAACCATGGCCGTCAGGTCGAAATAAAACCCGATTGCAAATAATATGGAAATGGCTTTGCCGGGTGAGAGTCCGAGCTTTCCCAGCCGGTGATGAAAATGACTGGCGTCCTTGGTGAAAGGGCTGACCCCTTTTAAAACTCTCCTGAAAAAAGCGAAGGTGGTATCCATAATGGGGATCAGCAGGGTAATGACCGGAATGAGATAGTAAATTTCATCAGTATGGCCCTGGTTGAGAGGCAGAAGGGTGATGAGAGAAACCAGCAGGCCCAGTGGCAGGCTTCCGGTGTCTCCAAGAATGATTTTAGCCGGTGGTAAATTGAAAAAGAAGAAGCCCAGCGTGCTCCCAGCCAGAACCACAACCAGGAAAGAAGCCTCAATAATATTGCGTTCCAGATAGACAAAAACCAGTGTCAGGCAGGAGAAAAAAATGATTCCCGGTGCCAGCCCATCCATGCCGTCTATCAGGTTGATGGCGTTGGTAATCCCGACGATCCATAATATTGTTAAAAGGATCGAGAAAGGACCCAGGTCAACCAGGTTGCCAATGCGGTCAATTTGAAAACCGGAAAAATAAAGAATGCAGGCAATGACGATTTGAATAAATAATTTTAATCTGGCAGGGCAGTGAGTGATGTCATCGTAGATGCCCAATAAAAACATCAACCCCACCCCCAGGGTCAGTACAGTGAAAAGGTTGATGTTGCGCGCGTCCACCATGCCCAGAAATAAAAGTAGCCAGAGTGTTATCAGGAACGAGAGGATGACCGAAATCCCTCCAAAAGGGCTGACGCTTTTCCCTGCTGAAATGGGAAGGCGGTTCAATAAAAACGTGAGAAAGTTGAAACCCCTTATGGTTTTTATCAGGATGAGGGTGAGACCAAAAGACAAGGCCAGGGCCACAAAATACCCCGCCAGATAAATCTCTCCTGAAATGGGAAACGTACTAAATTTCATTTAAATATATTGAAAGCGAGTTGGGATAAACATCTCAGGGATATAAAAATATTAACGATCATTCTTGCCACCGGATTTCCGCCATGATTTTTCCCATAATAATGGCTCATGCCAAGATGTCGCTTAATAATAATATCCGCCGGTACTTTGCTGTTGCTGGTGCTGATATGGTGCGTTATTTTTGCAAAAGGGAAATATATCACTTTGAATCCGTTTTGGTGGATGGCCCGGCATAGATCCACATCTTCATTGAACAAAAAATAATGTTCGTCAAAGCCTCCGGCTTTTTCAAATACAGTATGGGGAACCATGAGGCAACACCCTGATAGCCAGTCGACTTCCCGTATCTCCTCGTGACTGAAATCTTTCATCATGTAACGAACGGTATACGGGTTGTTCGGAAACCACCGCGAAAGAAGTGAATAGCGGTTGAAGAATCCCGTCATGAGAGTAGGGAAGTGTCTGCATGAATATTGCAGGCTCCCATCCGTATTCAATACCTTGGGTCCCAGGGCACCAATATCTGGATTGGATTTCAGGTGCTCTTGCATTTTCTCTATAGCCTGATCGGTTAAAATAGTGTCGGGGTTTAAAAAAAGAAGAATTTCACCCTGGGCAGATCGGACAGCCTGATTATTGGCCTTGGCAAAACCTGTGTTGGTAGGATTCTGAATATACCGAATTTGCGGGTAGGATTCTTTAATGTCTACCATACCCGGGTCATCTTGGCTGTTGTCCACAACGATTATTTCAAAGGAAATTTTTCGCAGTGTTTGGGTAACAGACTCCAGGCAATTTTTCAGGGGAGCACTGTTATAATAATTAACGATGATGCAGGAAAGATTCACGGTGTTTGTTGATTTTCATAGGGCAGGAGGATAAAGCTACTTAGCTTGAATTATTGCCCAATTTGGTTCGAATTTCAATACAGGATAAAACTCATCCCATATTGAGAAACCTTGAATGAGCGGGAAGTGACAGGGAAAGGCCATAGTGCTCAAGTCCTTTCACAAAATTGCCGATTGAGATATGATAGCAGATGATAATCTGAGGCGGCTAGAGAGCCGCTATTAATAACCGGAGAGAGAATAATGGGTAAAAGGGTTTTGGTAACCGGCGGAGCCGGGTTCATAGGGTCGCATACGGTGGACCAGTTGATCCAGCGAGGGGATACCGTCCGGGTTTACGACAACCTCAACTCACAGGTGCATGGGGAAAATGCCGAAAGGCCCGAACACCTGCACCCGGAGGCGGAATTCATCAGGGGGGATGTTCGCAACCGGGACCATTTAAAAAAAGCCATCGAAGATGTGGAACTTGTCATTCACGATGCCGCGGAGGTTGGTGTCGGTCAGTCGATGTATTCCATCGATCAGTACATTTCCACAAATGTTCAGGGTACGGGAGTGTTATGGGACATTCTGGTAAACGAAAAACACAAGGTCGAAAAAGTCCTTGTTGCCAGTTCCATGAGCCTTTATGGAGAAGGTTACTACCGGTGCCCGGAACACGGAAAGATCTCACCCAAACCCAGGCCGGAAAGCCAGCTTATTGAAGGGCAATGGGAAATGCTGTGCCCTGAATGCGCTGTTCCTGTCGCTCCCGTCCCCACCGATGAGGACAAGGAACTGGATTGCACCTCCGTCTACGCGCAAAGCAAAAAAGACCAGGAAGTGTATTCGCTGATGATCGGAAAGGCCCACAAAATACCTACTGTGGCATGCCGTTTTTTCAATTGTTACGGTCCGCGTCAGTCGCTGAACAATCCTTATACCGGAGCCGCCGCAATTTTCTGCTCGGCGATCAAAAACGATTCCCCACCCCTGATCTATGAAGACGGCCACCAGCGCCGTGATTTTATCCATGTCAGGGATTTAGTACGCGGAAAACTTCTTTTGCTCGATCACCATGATGCGAATTATGGTATTTTCAATATTGGCACCGGAAAGCCTTCCTCGATTCTGGATTTGGCGGGTACCCTCATTGAACTCTACGGTAAAAAATTCAGTCCGGATGTGATTTATAAGTTTCGCAATGGCGACATTCGTGATTGTTATGCCGACATTTCAAAAATCAAGGCCTTGGGTTTTGCACCCGAATTGTCACTCAGACAGGGGCTCGAAGACCTGATTGCCTGGAGCGATACCCAGCAGGCGGTTTCCCGTGTCGGGGATGCGCATAAAAAACTGGTTGAGAAAGGCCTTGTGCTGGAGTCGCAACCGGTTGCCAGTAAGTAGTCCTCGTTTCCTTCTCACCTTCCACAGATTCCGAGAAACGGAAATGTGAAGCATGATCGAACGTGGTCAGGAATGCTCAATGACCCAACGTAACAACCTCATTCTGGGCGGGACTTTGTTTTTTGCCTTTCTCCTGCTCACACCTCTAGGAATTTTCAATAATTGGATCCCCCCCGATATCCATAAAGGATTTTACTCTGTCACCACCATTGATGCGGGCGATGACACCGGCTATTACGCCTTCCTGCGCTCACCATTTTTTGATGGGGATCTGGATTTTTTTAATGAGCTCCGTTATGCCCACTCCGAGAAACTCATGCCGACCGGCTATGTTTTCAATAACTGGCAAATGGGGCAGGCACTTTTATTCCTGCCGTTTTTTATCATCGGGCATTTGTTGGCACTGCTTTATCAGGGGTTGGGCTATCCCATTTCGGTAGACGGTTATTCAGCTCCTTATTACATTGCTACCGCTGTGGCTTCTGTCACTTTTTTGTTTGCCGGCCTGATTCTGGTTTTTAAAACCTTGCATTCTTTTATTGATAAGCGTTTTGCCATGCTGGTCACCCTTTCTATCTGGCTGGCCTCGCCGTTGATTTATTTTTCATTCATTCGCCAGCGCATGGCCCATACCAGCGAGTTTTTCCTGGCCGCCGTCCTGATATTTGCTTGGATCCATTTCCGCCCTCAAGCGAGGGAGGCAGATAGCAATGACTCGGTGGGCCGAGATACATCCTCGAGCGCAGAAAAAAGCCAGTCCTCAATGGTGGTTCGCTACGCCTTGTTAGGAGCCCTGCTCGGGTTCCTTTGTATGACGAGGGTGATCAATATCGCATTTCTTGCCCTGTTTGCCGTAGACCTGTTATGGAGTTTTCGTGCGGACTGGAAATCCAAACCGACAGAAACTATTAAAAAATTACTCGTGCTGGGCGGGGCCGGGTTAGGCGGATTTTTCCTGGTCCTGCTTCCGCAAATAGTTTGCTGGAACCAGTTAAACGGGGTGCCTTTTCCGCCACGGCATATGAAATTTGCCGGGGAGGGTTTATCCGGCATCTCCTTGTTTCCTTTGCTCGAAAATGCGTGGACCCTGTTTTTTTCCGCCAAATGGGGGCTGGTGTTTTCCATGCCTCTGGCCGTGATGGGGCTGGTTGGATTGTTTCTCAAAAATGAACGGCTGAAGGATATTCGTCCGGGTCTGCTGGCCTACCTGACAGGGATTTTTGCCATTGTGATTTTATACCCGGAAGATTCTGCTTCCTACGGGCACCGGCACCTGATCTCGGCACTGCCTGTTTTGGCGTTAGGCCTTGGCAATCTTATGTGGCGTATTGCCCAAATCCCGTCCAAAGGATGGATACGGGTTGCCATCGCTGGGTGCTTGTCAGCAGTGTTGGCGCAGTATTGTATGCTCATTCAATATAAAATTACCTTACCTTATAACCACCCGGAGTTTACGTTAAAAGCTTTGGGGTCATCTGCGGAACTGATATTCAACCGTCCCGACCTGTTACTGCGCTCGAGCAATTTTTTTAATATGCTTTCCCATCCGCAATCCTGGGACTATCTTGATGGCCTGTTCCTTTTAGTGTTCCCGCTGTTCCAATTGGCGGCGCTGGCCAGTGTATTGGCCTTCCTGAAGTGGGTGGGGGGTGCTTCCCGGCTTCAAGTAATGGTTCGTGATCCAAAATTCATGCTGTTCAAGAGTGTGGTTATCAGTATTCTATTACTAGCCATCGTTGTGGTTTCCGCGCCTACGAAAACACTGTCCGAAATCAGTGCCCGGATAAAATATCAGGAAGCGGTTAAAAATGGCGAGACGCATTTAAGGAACGGAAAAATTGAGGAAGCCAAGGCCGATTACATCCAAGCCGCGGAAATGGCCCCTAAGGCCTGGAAACCTTATTTTATGATCGGCCAGACCTGGCAGGCCCAGGGTAGAATCGATGAAGCCAACCGTTATTTTCGCAAGGTTTTGCTTTATAATCCGGTCGACAGCCCAACCCTGACTTTATTGGGAAATAATTTAAAAAGGCTGGGCAAAACCAAGGACGCGGAAAAAATGTTGCGTTCTGCTATTCGTGCTTGGCCGTTGAACTTTCAGGCTTACGATTCTCTTGCCCAGGTTCAGGCGACCCAGGGCAAACGTGAGGAGGCGATACAACTGCTCAATTATGCGGTGCAAATAAATCCCAATTATGGGCCGGGTCATCTTAATCTGGCGATGACCTATCATTCCCTCAACCGGGAGCAAAAAAGCAGGTATCATTTTAATCGGGCTCTGGCGTTAGGGTTGACAGGGCCTGTGGTCGAACAGATTAAATCCATGCTCTTTAAAACGCCCAAATAACTATGATTGACGAGATTGATTATTTCCCCAGAAGAGACCAGCATAATAAAAAGAAAAAGGTGGACTCAGGCTGGGGAGACCTCAAAAAACAAAAATCGGAACAGGACGCCAAAGTCCGGGACGAAAAGCAGGAAAGCGGTAAAAAACCTCCTCCTAAGCAGAAAAAATCCCACTAGCCGTGGGGGCAATGTGCAATTGCTCTCTCTGGCTAGCAA
>JAPKCW010000125.1:0-6323 GCA_028822815.1 Nitrospinaceae bacterium
CAGTTAGGTCCTTCTTTTTTATATTCGACATCAACCAGTTCCAGTCCTTCTGCTACCAGGACGGGCTCTATCAAATCCATGACCGATTGGGCAATCGGGATTTTTGCCATCTAAACCTCCCACTCCCGTGGGAGGGCGTGGTATCTCTTCATTTGCCTTCATGCCCTACAAGGGTAAAATAAAGATATTGCTAGTTGCCAGCGGAGGTTCTCCACCGCATTTACCTGAAAAAAGTAAAAAAAAAGTGGGCTCAAAGCCCACGATGCAGGACCTGCAATTATCACCCGGATTGTACAAGAACTTGAGGTCTGATTTCAAGGGAAAACTGGGAAGCCTTAAAGACGACTTGTTTTCCTATAAGTCTTTTAAAATACTTGGGATATCTTCAATGACTTGGGGGTAGGGATGCAGGCTGGACTCATTGGTTTTGCGGATTTTGATCTCGACCTGCCCGGCTGAAAGACTTTTGGGGCCAATAATGATTTGCAGGGGAATGCCCATGAGGTCGGCATCTTTCAGTTTGCCACCCAGCCGGTCCGACCTGTCATCAAGAAGGGTTTCGATGCCTGTTTCCTGAAGCCGGTTGTATAGGGTGTCGCAGGCATTTTTCAAATCGCTATTGGAATAATTAACCGGAATGATAATGACTTGAAAGGGAGCCAGGTTTCGAGGCCAGATAATTCCTCTCTCATCATTATTTTGTTCGATGGCGGCGGCGGCGGTGCGCCCGACCCCGATTCCATAGCACCCCATAACCAGTGCATTTTCCTTGCCGTGCTGGTCCAGAAAAACGGCCTTCATAGCCGAAGAATATTTGGTGCCAAGAATGAAAATGTGGCCGACTTCGATTCCGCGTTTAACTTGATACTTTCCATCTTCGCAACGCGGGCAGGGGTCTTTGGCTTGGACTGTCCTGATATCGCCGAATTTTTCGATTTTTAGATCCCGCTGGACTTGAACGCCGGTGAAATGGGTGGAAGGTTTGTTGGCTCCGGTTACAAAATCATGTAGCACGGAAATTTCGTGGTCAGCATAAACTGGAAGATCGAGCCCCACGGGTCCGATATATCCGCGATGCAGTTCGGGGTGTTTGGAAAAGGCTTTTTCTCCCGCCGGTTGTAGCCACTCGCAACCGATCAGGTTTTTCATTTTGACGAGATTGATTTCATGGTCGCCGCGAACCAGTCCTGTTACCAGTCCATTCTCATTTTCAAGTAGAATGGTTTTGACGATTTGCTGAGCAGGAAGGTTCAGGAATCCAGCTACTTCCTTTACCGATTTTTTCCCAGGTGTCTCCACCTCTTTCAGATCCTGTGGTGTGGAAGGAGGTGCGGAGGGGGAAGGCGGTTTTGATTCTGCCATCTCCAGATTTGAGGCAAAGTCGCATGTTTCGCAGAAACCAATTTCATCTTCTCCGGAATCTGCGAGCACCGCAAACTCATGCGAAAAGCTCCCGCCAATGGTCCCCGAGTCGGCCTGAACCTGTTTGAACTTCAGTCCGCATCGGTCGAAAATTTTTGTATAGGCCTTTGCCATCTGGTGATAGGTGTGTTGGGTGTCTTTTTCATCAGCGTGAAAGCTGTAAGCATCCTTCATCATGAATTCCCGTCCGCGCATGATGCCGAACCGGGGCCGGACTTCATCGCGGAACTTGGTTTGAATCTGGTACAGCAAAATGGGGAGCTGGCGATAGGATTTGATTTCCCTTCTCACGATATCGGTGATGACCTCCTCATGGGTGGGGCCGTAGCAGAACTCCCGTCCATGCCGGTCTTTAATGCGCAATAATTCCTTGCCGTAAAAATCCCACCGTTTACTTTCCACCCACAATTCGGCGGGTTGAATGCTAGGTAGAAAAACTTCCTGTCCGCCAATTTGATTCATTTCTTCGCGGATGATTTGTTCCACTTTCCTTAAAACCCGGAGTCCCAGCGGAAGGATGGAGTAAATTCCCGATGCAAGTTGACGGATCATCCCCGCACGTACCATGAGCTTGTGGCTGATAACTTCTGCGTCAGCGGGAGATTCTTTTAATGTTGGAATAAAAAGTTTTGAAAAATGCATACGCCGATACTTTTCCCGCTAGTTAATACTGGTAAAGAGGGACAGAAAAGTTAAAAAAATGTATATGCTGATATTTTCCCCGCTGGTTAATGCTGGTAAAGAGGAAGGAAGATTTTATGCGGTAAAAGATTTTTGAGCAAGGGCAATATGATCCGCATTGTGAATTTCCAGCCAGCCTTTATGGATTTCCATATAGTGGACGGCGAAGCCCCGGTCGATCATTTCCTGAATGAGGTCTGTGAAATTCAGTTTGGAGATATCCTCAGACTCCTGAAACCGGCCGGTGAAATTGTTGACCACATCGCTATAGGTTTCGAGAAATTGCTCAGCACCAGTTTTGCTGAATCGGGCAAGCCCTATGAACTCGTGAGTTGCGGTTTCTGGATTTATCTTGTTGCCAATATTTGCTACCACATTTTCACTGATGAAGCGGATCTCCCGGCGGGCAGGCTTGTAGTGGTTCTTGCTGATAATATAATCGAGGATGTTTCCCTCCTCTGGCTGGTGATATTGGGTTGAATTATCGGCGACCAGTACAATATCTTCCTTGCACTCCATAAGCTTTTTGAGGATATGGTCTTCCATGAGGATGTCTGCGTACAGCATAATAAATCCATTGGTCATTTTCTCCTTCGCAATCAGCAAGGAATTGAGCAGGGACCCTTTCTGGTAGTTGGGATTTTCCAGAATATTAATGCCCTCTGCATGCAGGTTGTCCTTACCATATCCCGCGATGAGTGTGATGTCCGCGAGGTTGGCGTTGCTGAGGCTTTGAATCTGGTGATCGATAAGGGTTTTGCCACCAATTTCCAGCATGGCCTTGGGCTTGCCATTCAAAATTTCCTTGAAGACGGGGTCTTCCCCGGCGGCAGGAATGATCACCGGAATATTGCTGGTTTGTTCATCCTGCTGGTCTTTTTCCTTGACGTCCAAAAATCCTACGGTTTTAAAAATCTCCCGGACAGGAGCGCATAAGGGATCAGCTTCCAAAGACCTCTGGTTGCGAAGGAGGGTCTTTGCGGTTTCCATCATCGCCAGGTAGGCACTGCGTAAAAGGTGATTGGCGTAAATAATGATGTTGAATCCGGCAGAACTCAGTTCATCCTCGGTGATCTTGTTGTAAGTGGTGGGCACGCACACCAGCGGTTTTTTTAGATTGAGATCATTCAAAACAACCTGATATTTTTCTGCAAACTCCAGGATTTCGTCTGGATTTTTGGACTTGGAGTGGATCATGATTCCATCGACTCCGGCTTGAAGATATTTCCTGGCCCTGCTCAGCGCATCTTCCATGGATTTTCCGGCAATCAGGCTTTCAATGCGGGCGATGATCATAAACTCACTGCTTTTCTGAATGCTTTTTCCCCGCCGGATTTTCTGGGCAAAGACTTCCGGTTCCTGAAGGTTTTGCTGGACGCCGGCCTCCAGGCTGTTGCGTTTGGGAAAAACTTTGTCTTCTATAATAACCGCAGACACACCGGCCCGCTCAAGCTTGGAGACGGTATATTCGAAGGCGTTTGCGTCCCCTCCCGTATCGCCGTCAACGATCATGGGTTTGTCGGTCACAGCAAGGATTTCGTTGATGGACTGAAGCCGGGAGTCAAAGGTAACGACCTCGATATCGGGGTGGCCTTTCGAAGCTGAGTCGGTGAGACTGCTTTCCCAGATGGCATCAAACTGCCGGACAACGGCTTGCCCATCCGATTCCCCGGTCACTTCAACCATATTGGCGATGATGCCGCTCAATCCATTATGGGCTTCAAGCACCCGAACGATTTTACCAGTCTCCAGTAGTGCCTTGAGTTTTCCCCGGCGTTGTTCTGGGAGAATATTGTTAAGAAGGGTCATGATTGGGCTCCAGCAGTTTTGTCGGCTGCGATTTTTTCTCGTATCCAGTCAGCGACATAGATATTGTCCAGGTCAAACATTTTCAGGGTATTCAAAATAACGATCATATGTTCTTCTTCTGGCAGGTTTTTATCCAGGATAATAAGGTCCTCGCCATTGAGTTTGCAGTAGCCACTTTGTACGGAGAATTCTTGATCATTGAGATTAGCGACTTCAATCCTTATGGATAATTTCTCTGCGGCTTCCTTGAGATCCCGAATACAGCTCTCAATATTTTGCATAATAGAAGTTATTTGGGGTTCAGGTAATGATTCGCATAATGTCATTGTAAAATGCGAACACCATGAGACCGAGCAACATGAAGAGGCCGACCTGTTGAGCCCGTTCCCGGTTCCTTTCGCTAATGGGTTTTCCTTTGAGAAGCTCTACCAGGAAAAAGAAAATATGGCCTCCATCCAGAACTGGAATTGGCAGAAGGTTGAGCAGGCCCAGGTTAATGCTCAAAAGTGCGGTCAAGCGGATGAGCTCGCTGAAGCCTTGTTCCGCCTGCTCCCCATAAATTTGAAAAATCAGGATGGGACCTCCGATGGAGTCGGCGGGGATGGATCCCGTAATCATTTTTTTTATGCTAACGGCGATCAGATAAACCAGTCGCCTTGTTTCATCAACGGCTCTTTTTAAAGCTCCAAAAATGCCATATTTTTCCTTTACCATTTCCCCAGCCATGCCGATGCCGAGCAGACCGATTTCTACGCTTTTGCCTTTAATGTCCTTGACGACTTTGGCTTCCGGGGTCAGCGCTGTGATGATTTCTGTCTCATTTCTGAGGATTCTAAATGCCAGTTCTTGACCGGGCTTGTCTATGGCCGCTTTCTTCAGGTCACCCCAACCAAAAATAGTCGTACTATCCACCGAGAGCAGGATGTCGCCTTCCTGGATTCCTGCCCGGTCAGCGGGAGTGCCTCCTTTAACATATACGATATTTCGTACCAGCGGAGTGATTCCGATCAGGCCAACGTCTTCTTTATCACCAAAAAGATCGGTGATTTGCTCGGAGACTGGGGTGATGGGGAGATAGACGATGTTTCCGGAGCTTCTTTCTACCTGGAAATCCAAAGAACGGCCTGGAGATACATGGACGATTTTCTGGAGCTGTTCCCAATAAATTATTTTTTTGTCACCGATCGCTAAAATACGGTCGCCCGTTTGAAGTCCTGCTACCAAGGCAGGAGACTCATCCTTAACGGTGCCGACTATGGGAGATAGTGCCGGAACCCCTACCAGATAAACGCAATAATATATGGCGATGGCGAACAGGATATTGAATAGCGGACCCGCAAATGCAATGGCCAACCGGTCCAGAACCGGAGCGGCATAAAATGACCCCTTTTCATCTGCGGATTCTTCTCCGACTTCTTCCCCTTTCATTTTCACGTAACCGCCAAGGGGAATCCAGGAAAGAAGGTATTCGGTATCTCCCCGCGTAAAACTCAGGATTTTAGGGCCAAAACCGAGAGAAAACTTTTCTACCACAACGCCCACTTTTCGGGCGACCAGAAAATGCCCCAGCTCATGGACGAAGATGAGGGCGGCCAAACCTCCCAGAAAAGCCAGCATTTTGATCCCAAAACCGAGGATCATATCCAGAGAAAATATTGAAAGTTCAAACATATAGGTTCAAGGGGTTTGTGTGTAATCCAAAATCTCTACCCCGGGTGGAGTCTTGAGTTGGAATTGTTCTTCCGGGATTTCCCGATTTATCCGAATTTGGCTGAATCGAATTTCTGTTTTGTTTCCTAATTTATCATACACGGTCGATCCGGTAATTTGGTAGTTTTTCTTGTCAGCGTGAAGGATCAGTCTTGCCAGGCCTTGATCGTCATTTTTAGGGACGAGAGTGACAAGAATATTCTTGTTTTCCTCACTCACGCTTTCAACGTTAAAGGATTGGGTCAGCTTTCCTTTTCCTGCCAGAAAAAGGGCCGGTGTGTTGGAAGAGTAAATGCTTTCCACCGGGACCTTGGTGGCTTGCTCTTCTTCAGGGACATAAAGCCAAAGGTTCTTGCCATCGCTGATCAGGATTTGAGTGTCCGGAGCTCCATAGATCCATTTCATTTTTCCAGGTTTCTTAATTTTTACTGTGCCCTTGACGCTCTGGGTCTGGTTCATCATTTTGACGTAAGACCTCTGGGTGAAATCTGCCTCAAAAGTTGAAACCTTCTCATACTGCCGTTGAATGGCATCCAGCGCTTGCTGTTCGGAAGTCTCCGCAAAGAGGGTCCCCGCCGGCAGGATCAGTAGGGTAAACAATATTAAAATTCGGAGGTTCAAGGGGACTTTCTCTCTATTTGTTGTGCAGGACCCTTCGGCCTGAAAGGGTCAGCCTGTCTTCAATGACCAGGCGGATGGCT
>JAPKCW010000126.1:0-6289 GCA_028822815.1 Nitrospinaceae bacterium
GTTCAGTTGGGGGTGTTGCGCTTTAAGTTCAACATCGCCTTTCGGGAAAAACAGACCCTGAAAACCGATCAGTTGCACGGCCTCATGCGTCACCCCACCTACACGGCGATGATGCTGGTGATACTTGCTTATGCGGTAACCACCCATTCCTGGCTCGCGGGAGGGCTAGGCACACTTTCAGCTTGGTTTGGTTTTCAGTTTAGAATCCATTTTGAAGAACGGGCTTTGAAAGAACAGTTTGGCGTGGAATATGAGAGGTACCGTTCCCAAACCCCAATGTGGTTGCCGTTCCTGCATTTTTGAAGGGGGAGGTGGTGTCACCTTGAGTCATTCTGAGCTGGGCGCCCACCACCAGACCTTTTATATCTCTCAATTCTTTTTCACAGCCCGTGCAACTCACGAATGTAGGGCACAACACCCTCTTCAAACGTGCGCAGGGGAACGAATTTCAGAAAGTTGAAGCGGGCAATGCCGAGTTCGATGGCAAACTCTTCCAATTTATGGGGCTCTCTAGTCTCGACTACCCAGAGGAAAGTGTGTTCGAGACCCGAATGATAGCGGTCCAAAATAGAAGTGACGCCATACTTCTCCATCAACGGTCGCAGGTCCTTCGCACCCACCGCGACCACTCTTTTAGCCGTCTCAAGATTTGTTGATCGGGCAGGCGTGGACGTCGTGCGTGCCGTAAATCCCCCACAAAGTGGGTTTTGCCAAACTACTTTGAGCCGAGGCGGTTGCAACGAAGAACGATGTGATCATCATTGCAATGACGAGAAGTTTCATTGTGCCGAGTCCTTTGGCAATGTTTTTAACGAACAGCGTAAATGTTGAATATCGTGGTCTAGACATGGGAGTTCTCCTGTTTGATAGTTACTTGCATATTAAAAGTTACTGGAGTGTATCCTAATCACTTTTATTTTGCAAGTGACTTTTTTTGGGGCTATACTGTGACCATGAAAAGGCCTATGAAAAAGAAAAAACCTATAAATATCAAAGACTGCGGAGAGCGTTCTAAATGTCCGATGACCAACACGCTGGATTTGATCGGCGATAAATGGACGCTTCTCGTGATCCGCGACATGATATTTTTCGGCAGAAAACAGTTCCGTGATTTTTTGGATTCTCCGGAAGGGATTTCAACCAATATCCTGACCGAGCGCCTGAAGCGGCTGGAGAAGCACGGCATTATTGAGAAACACTCGTACCAGGACAATCCGGTACGCTACGAATATTCTCTTACCCAAATTGGTCAGGACCTCGAACCCGTATTACTGGAAATCAATCGCTGGGGAAAAAATAATATAGAGGGGATTCGCGTCCCGAAGGACGAAGAGCTCGAGCAGTTCCAAAAAAAATACAGCAGAGACAGGAAGTGATGAAAAGTACCGCCAGGGTGATACCCCATCCGGGGCATGAGATAAATGTTGGGGATATCATGGAAGCCTCAGCATGACCCTTCGAGAACCTTAGGGTGACAGTAGTGGCCCTACGCCTAGTAGTCAAATCGCAATTTCATCGATTTGATCATCCTTCCTTTTAGGTTTATAGGCTGGGGTTTTGTCCCTTTTCCTCTTAACTTGCAGCAGGATATTTGAATACCAGTCCTCTTTTCTATTTCCCTCACGGACAAAACTGAAAGTCTGGAGGTTTTGCAAGGAATGCAATCGGACATATAGGAAAGCCCAACGGAGAGGGGGTAGAGGTAACATGCTTCTGTAGAGAACGACATTCGGAGCATTCAAATATATGGAGAATCATCGGTAATCCCTAATAAATCAAATAGTTATTCTGGTTGAACTGGGGATCAATATAATCCCGATAAATTAAATTGTCAATAACTATTTAAAAATCAGTTAGTTATGGCGGCGAGGCGTCGCAGCCAGGGGCCACCAGCAGACAAATATAAGAGTAACTGGCGCAATGGGGAGGTTATCCGCTATAATTTTCTACATGGACAAGACCGGGCAATATTTAGAAGACCTGAAGAGTGAGGACCCCGCCGTTCGCGCGAAGGCTACTCGCGGGTTATGGATTCTCTGGCACGCACAAGCGGGAGCTGAGATGGAGCAGGAGCTGAATGAAGCAACCCGGTTGATGGATCGTCAGCAACACGAGCAAGCTCTTGCAATGTTCCAAGTCCTGGTCGAGAAATGTCCCGAGTTCTCTGAAGCGCATAACAAACTCGCGACCCTTCTTTTCATAATGGGGCAATTCGAAGAGTCCGTCAAAGAATGTGAGGAAGTGTTACGAAGAATCCCGCACCATTTTGGTGCTTTGAATGGGATGGGGTTATGTCTGTTTGATCTGCAACGGCACGAAGAGGCTATCCGGTGTTTTCAAAAAGCCCTCGAAATTCAACCCTACGCCGAAATCAATCTCACCTATATTGCCCGTTGCCGCGCAAGCTTGAATTGAGTCGGGATGGCCCGACTGCCAACTCCTGGGCGGAGGGCCAACGTGCAATAGCTTGCTCTGGCTAGCACAAATTTATCTCGGCTTAATGTGTCCGCCCAGAAGTCAATGAAAAGGTAATCCCTAGGCGGAGGGCCGACACTGCATTGCCCATCAAGCAGTTTGAGCACACAAGTGTAATACTGTTATTATCTTAAATCGCGGCCTAAAAGAGAAGTGCCCGCGAAATTCAAGAGCCCCATGGTTTTATAGCGATTGATTTCTTCATCGTTTCTGCAACTCTGTAATAATCTAATTTGAGCTTGTATCGTTTCCTCTCGACACTTGAGCCAGTTATCCAGAGTCCCTGAAAGTTGCTGAAGGCTGGTTGAAAAGGTTTGAGCATTAATCGCTTTATTGTTGCGTGGGTATTTTGCTTTAGTCATCTCCATTAAGGATTATTTGTCATTTGCAGGAGAAATTGATTTGAGGTTTTGTGGTTCGTGTACTTCTTCAATCCCTCCGGGGCACGCGTGATGCCTCTTCATTTGCCTTCATGCCCCGTATGGGGTCGGCCTAGTGGCGGCTAGTGGGTGAAATCCAGTGTTGGGAAATAGAGTGCTAATGCGATCAGCAGGAAAATATAAGCGTAGCTGGAAAAATAAAACAGGGGTGGGTTTATTTTGAGTCCTTCCCATTTTTCCGGAGTGTTCTGTATCTTGTCCCGCACACGGTAAAAATTGGCGACCAGTATCAGTAATCCAAGGGCATATGGTTTGTATTGGAACACGGTCATTAATCCTGCTGCAGGAATGGATGCCCCGAGCATTGCGGGAATTTTTAGCAGGCTGTTGCGGGTGATGTCATCCAGAACATTGAGCACCGCTACATAACAAACCAGATAAAACAATCCGGATAAAGCCAGCCAGATAAAGAATGAGAAGAGGGGAGTGCCTCCAGGTATGTCTTCGAGTCCAAGAATCATAGTATTACAAAGTATGAGTGAAAAATATTATTGTGTCACCCTCACCTCAATCCTCTCCTTTCAAGGGAGAGGAAGCAAAAAATCCCTTCTCCCCTTGGGGGAGAAGGATAGGATGAGGGGGATTTGATTTGTCATGCTAATTTAGCTATCAAAGCTTTAACTATGTCGAGATAGACATTTTTATGTGAGTGGATTTTGAATCCTGCCCTCTCGGCATTTCCAACGGTGTCGCGGTCCAGATAGGTGCCTTCCAGGTATTCGGTAACGTGTGACATGAATTTCAGGATGAGGGCGTAAACCGGATTTTTGCTCAACACATGTTCAAACATGACCAGTTCGCCATCGGGTTTCAGCACCCGTTTCAGTTCTTTCAGGCAGATCGCCGGTTGATTCACGCTACACAGAACGCAAACGGTTAATATGGTATCGAAAGTATTATCCTGAAACGCGGTGGCCTGGGCATCCATCTGGCAACGATGGATTTTGCCACGATAGTTTTGCACACGGGCATGGGAACGCTCGAGCATTGCATAGCTCATATCCACTGCGGTGATATCCAGTCCTGGCGGGAAATTAACAATTTCCTGTCCGGTTCCTATTCCTATATATAACACTCTGCCTTTCAGGTTTTTGAACAGGGCGCGTTGATCGGGACCCCACCGGCGCATATCTCCGGCGCGAAAAAAGTCAAAAAACTTAGCAACGCCGTCATAAGATTTATTATTTTTTTTCATTGGTTTACAAGTCTCTTATTAGCAAAATAGATGATGGTGGCAACCATGCACCCGGCGAGGTTGCCCCAGGCAATCACAACATAGCCGGAGATGCCAGAAATCGCGGATAACATTCCGGCTGTCATTCCTACCCCCATTCCTATTATTACCAAGGGGATCATCACCTCAAACGCGCCGACAAAAGGCATGAGGAGAATTTTAAGTGGCAGAACCAGCACCATGCCGATCAATCCGCCCAGAACCATGGCAATGAGCATGTTGGGCTGGGTGGATAGGACCAGGTACACAACTAGAGCTACCAAACCCCCGGCAAATGTGCCGATAAAAAAATCTGCAATTTTTAAGTTCATTTTATATGCCTTTTCCACCCACCTGTGCCTAGTGGTTACGCCGGTGGATTATACGGATAATTGTTATGGTCCACAAATTGCAACGTTAGGGGCCAACTGGGTATTCCGTCACTTTATTGGCATTTAGGGTTGACAAGTTGAGCTGGCGGGGTCATATTAACGGGAGTTATATTAACTTAATCTCTTTAAAAATCAATAACTTATGTCAAGAAAGCTATCGGGTCCAGAAAGAGCCGCAGTGTTGTTGATGAACTTGGGTGAAGAAATTGCCGCCAAGGTTCTGCTTAATCTGGATGACCGGGAAATTCAGAATATTGGTAACTATATATCTGAACTTGGTGATGTAGACCTGGATACCATGGATTCTATCAATAAGGATTTCTATAACATGGTGGAATCGGGAATAGGTGGTTTGGGTAAGGGCGGGATGGATTTTCTAAAATCCGCTCTTATGCAGGCTTTGGACCCAGCCAAGGCAACAGAAATTTTGAACAATATCACCACGCCGGGTGAGGAAATGGGCGGTGGGCTGGAAACCGTCCGGTTGCTGGATCCCAAAATTATTTCCTCGTTTATCGTCAGCGAACATCCTCAAACTGCGGCGATTATATTGGCTCACCTGGACCCACCGGTTGCCAGTTTGACAATTCGGGAATTGCCGGAAGAAAACCGGATGGAAATTATACATCGCCTGGCAACTCTGGAACGTGTTGCGCCCAGCGTGATCCGCGAGCTTGATGAAGCCTTGCAGGCTGAGTTCAGGACTTCAGGTGCGGTTTCCGGTAATAAACTGGGTGGTGTTGAAATCGCGGCGGAAGTGATGGGTTCCCTGGACCGGGAAACAGAGACTTCTATTTTAACAGCCTTGGACGGGGTAGACGTTGATCTGGCTAATGAAATTCGTAACCTCCGCTTTACGTTTGAAGATATTCTTAAAATTGACGACGCCGGTATCCAACAGATCATGAAAGAGATCAACCAGGAAGATCTCGTGATTGGTTTGAAAACCGCTACCGATGAGTTGAAAGAAAAACTGTTCTCCAATATGTCGGAACGCGCCGGATTGATGATGAAAGAAGACCTTGAATCTCTTGGGCCGAAAAAAATCAGTGAAGTTCAAAAAGCCCAGCAGAAGGTTATTGCGGTTTGTAAAAAACTTGAAGAAGAAGGAAAGATTGTTATCGGTGGCGGTGCCGATGAAATGGTTTAACTCTTTTCCCCCGTTTAGAAAATCAGGTGACCTGAGCGTTGATGGGGATCAAGTGGGATTTGATGCCTTTTTCTTTTTCCAGCTTTTCCAGAATTTCATAGAGAGTGTCCAATCCATTCGAAACGGTACCTTCGAGATGGATATAATAGGTCCCAGACTCTCCAGCTTCCCCAACATTGGATTCGAGATGCAGAATATTTAATCCGGCCTGAGCGAGTGGGGTGGTGGCATCTTCCACGATTCCCATGCGGTCTTCAGCAAATAGGCTGATTCTTACATCCGGCACGCAATGGTGCTGGGTTCCATCATCCAGGCCCACTAAATGGGCGTTGAGTTTAAGAGGTTCACAAATGGAAGCGATGATGGTTTCCAATGAATCTTTGCCGCCTTCATGTTCGACCATCAACATGATGGTAAAATATTTCCCCAACCGGACCATGGAAGAGTCGCCCAGGTTGCAACCATTTTTACAAAGTCCCGCACTCAAGCGAGCTACAATGCTGGGTTGGTCGAGTCCTATTAGAGATAGCATGAACCAGTTTTTCATGAATTTGAGCCCACTTATTGCAGCAATAAAGACGAATTGGCAATTATCTGTTGCTCTGTTATAATAATATGC
>JAPKCW010000127.1:0-6275 GCA_028822815.1 Nitrospinaceae bacterium
GCCTCTTCAGCTTTGGCCCTGGACAAACTGGCCCGAGATGAAACCTCGTTAATGATATCTTGTTTGGTCATGCTTCCTCCTAAAAAACAAGCTAATGATATTTTATAAATTAATGGGTCAAAAATTTAAATTCAGTCTTCACACCCTGACAAAAAAAATCCATGCTTCTCAACTCATTTCATCAAGGTAAATCGAGAACCACCTCGGCTGATAAAATACATCCTATTTATTAGATCGGTTGTTTTACTTTATCACTTAAATTAAAAATATCAATAACTTATTCAAGAATTTAGCAGTATTTTCCTGTCTTGAGAATATTTCGAATTTCATGCTTAACAAGGTTCCGGGAGCAGACAAAACCAGGCCCAAGATAACCCTTTTTTTAAAAAGGTTTATAGATAAGCCGACTCAATTCGACCCATCAAGCAGGAATGAGGAAGAAAAAAATTATTGGGGTGCGGGGTGCGGATTTTTTGTTTGAACGATGTAATAAACCTGATCGCCGGGTTTTATCAGGTTTAATTTTTCCCTGGCAATTTTTTCAATTTCGTAGGGGTCTGACTTCAAAGCGTTAATTTCCAACCGAAATTTTTCATTCTTAGCCCGCAAGCTTTCATTTTCATGTTTCATTTTCAACTGTTCCTGCTCTAAATAGTAAGCATTTAAAATACCATTCTCATGAAAAACTGCCATCAAGACCAGCAATAAAAAAAAGCCCAGGCTCAACAAAAGAATCTTCTGGTATCGAGAACTTTCAGTCATAAGCTACTAGCACAGGGAAAATTAGCAAGAGTTTTTTGCGCCGAGAAAAACGGTTTTTTGCCCAAAAAAGCTATTGCACTTTGCCACCGGCGGCTCGCCAGAAAAAGCGATTGCCCACTGACCCCACGCCTAGTGGTGCAGGTTATAAAAAACATCTTTGCCTCGGTAAACTGCTGTGTCTCCAAGGATTTCTTCAATACGTAAGAGCTGGTTATATTTGGCAGTACGATCAGTTCGGCTCAAAGACCCGGTTTTAATCTGACCCGCACTTACTGCCACAGAAATATCCGCAATACTGGTGTCCTCAGTTTCGCCGGAACGATGCGATATAACGGATGTATATCCTGCTCTTTTGGCCATCTCGACAGCGTCCAGTGTTTCCGTAAGGGTTCCTATTTGATTCACTTTAATCAGGATAGAATTGCCGATCCCTTCCAGAATTCCCTTAGCCAGAATTTTCGTGTTCGTGACAAACAGGTCATCACCGACAATTTGCACGGAATCACCAATTTTGTCTGTCAATTTTTTCCAGCCCTGCCAGTCATTTTCCGCGAGGCCATCTTCAATACTGATAATGGGATATTTGCCAGCCAAACGGACCAGGAAGTTCACCATCTCATCAGATGTCCATTTACTATTGCCTTCTGCAGACAGGGTATATTTTTTGTTGGCGAATAATTCGCTGGCAGCGACATCCAGAGCAATTAAAATATCTTTTCCAATTTTATAGCCAGCACTTTTAACAGCCTTGATCAGGACTTCAATAGCCTGCTCATTCGATTTCAGGTCGGGGGCAAAACCGCCCTCGTCTCCAACTGCGGTATTGAAGCCTCCCTTTTTCAGGACTCCTTTCAAATGGTGAAACACTTCGACACCCATTCTTAAAGCCGCTGAAAAAGATTTTGCACCAACCGGTACAATCATAAATTCCTGGATATCCACATTATTGTCCGCATGCATACCACCGTTCAGCACGTTCATCATGGGAACTGGAAGCTCTTTGGCGTTAGTACCTCCGATATACTGAAACAAGGGCAGGTCAAGATCATTTGCCGCCGCCTGGGCCACCGCCAAAGAAACCCCGAGTATGGCATTAGCCCCCAGATTGCTTTTGTTGGCGGTTGCATCCATTTCTATCATCAGCCGATCAATCAAAACCTGTTCTGTAACTTCAATCCCGATAATTTCCGCAGCAATTTTGCTATTCACATTTTTTATCGCCTTGGAAACGCCTTTTCCCATATAAACCTTAGGGTTCTTATCACGGAGTTCCACCGCTTCCCGAGAACCGGTGGATGCCCCCGATGGAACAGCCGCCCTGCCCATAGCACCACTTTCCAGGGTCACGTCCACTTCCAGCGTAGGATTGCCCCTTGAATCCAGAATCTGTCTAGCGTGTACCTCGATGATTTCGCTCATAACCTCACTCGTTATCCACGGGCCGCAGTTAACGCCTTGCGGCTGGCTTCTAGTGTTAGGCTGATATCCTCATCCGTATGAACTGCGGACATGAAACCGGCCTCAAATTGGGAGGGCGCAATATAGACCCCCTCCTCCAATAATCCGTTAAAATATCGTTTGAAGAAATCCGTGTCGCAGGATTTAACCGTTTCAAAGTCAACGATTTCCTGATCGGTAAAAAACATAGAGAACATTGAACCCACACGGGTAAATTGAGCCTGAATACCAAGAGCTTCGACATTTTTCTTCAAACCTTCGCAGAGTGTTTCCGATTTCTGCTCCAAGGTTTCATAAATTCCCTCTTGCGAGAGCAGGTCCAGCATTTCGTTTCCGGCCGCCATTGCCAGGGGGTTCCCGGACAGGGTCCCCGCCTGGTAGACCGATCCTACCGGAGAAATATGGTCCATCACTTCGCGAGATCCTCCATATGCACCTACCGGTAGTCCGCCGCCGATTATTTTTCCCAAGCAAGTAATATCCGGATTCATGCCATACAGTTTTTGCGCGCCTCCTGACGAGACCCTGAATCCTGTAATAACCTCATCAAAAATCAGCAACGCGCCAGCCTTTTGGGTCACCTCACGCAGAGCCGCAAGAAAACCAGGTTTTGGCGGAACCACGCCCATATTGCCCCCAATAGGCTCCACAATCAGCGCGGCAATTTGTTTGCCCTCTTTTTCAAAAAGCTCACGAACCTGATCTGTATTGTTGTAGGGAAGGTTCAGAGTTTTTTCAGCAAGACTGGAAACTATACCGGGACACTCAGGGATTCCCAGAGATATCAGCCCGGAACCTGCCTTAACCAAAAGGCTGTCGCTATGCCCGTGATAACATCCCTCAAATTTTACAATCTTGTCACGTCCGGTAATTCCCCGGGCCAACCGCAATGCGCTCATCACCGCCTCGGTACCGGAATTCACCATGCGCACCACTTCAACAGAGGGTATTGCCTGGATTACTTTTTCTGCTAACTGGATTTCCAGCTCCGTAGACGCGCCATAACTGGTACCCAACTGGGCCTGCCGAGTTATGGCAGACACAATTTGCGGATGGGCATGACCAAAAATGAGTGGCCCCCACGACCCCACATAGTCGATAAACTCGTTGCCATCAACATCCGTGATACGTACCCCCCTGGCACTTTTGATAAATAAGGGATCTCCGCCTACTGCGTTAAAAGCCCTGACGGGACTATTCACCCCTCCTGGCATCACCTTCTGGGCAACAGAGAAAAGTCGGCTGGAATGGTTTCTGTTCATGGACATTAGCCAAACAAAATTGAAAGTTCGTCTTTAAGTGTTTGTGGGATTTTTTCAGGATCGGTGACCACGGCGAATTTTGCGGCCTCACAACAGGAACAAGGTTTAATGCTTCCCAACATGGGTATTAATTCCTTAAGAACCAACTGCGCCTGCTCGACATTCTTATGCATAATTTCCAACACCGCTTCAAGAGTAACGGGCTCTTCCTCTACGTGCCAACAATCAAAATCTGTCACTAAAGCCAAAGTCGAATAGCATAGGCCCGCTTCCCGTGCCAGTTTGGCCTCGGTGACATTGGTCATTCCTATGACATCAACATTCCACTGCCGATATAAATGCGATTCCGCCCGGGTGGAAAACTGGGGCCCTTCAATACAAATATAGGTTCCGCCTTCATGAACATTTGCTCCAGCCTTTTGCGCGGCCCGAAAGAGGGCTTTCGCAGTAGAAAGGCAAATCGGGTCTGCCAGGCTGACATGACCGACCATTCCTTGAGTAAAAAATGTGCTGATACGCCGATGCGTCCTGTCAATAAATTGATGGGGCACTACAAAATGACCGGGAGGAACATTTTCCTTCATGCCTCCTACGGCACTCACGGAAATAATCCGTTCGACCCCAATTTTTTTCATCGCAAAAATATTGGCTCGGAAATTTATTTCAGAGGGCGGAATAACATGCCCCACCCCGTGACGGGGAAGAAAAGCCACTTTAACCCCTTCCAGTTCCCCCATAACTATGCTGTCCGAAGGTGAACCAAAAGGAGTATCCACCTTTACCTTTTCGATCACGTCAAGGCCCTTCATTTGGTATAATCCGCTTCCGCCAATCACACCTAACAATTTATCTGCCATGAAAATTTTTACTCCGTTAAATATTGAAAGGGATTTAGCCCAAAGGCCTTAGGGTTTTATAAGGGGATTTCTATTTATAGCGATGGGCAAGCAGAAGGTCCATCTGATTGAGGAATCCCTTCCCCATTACAGGAAACGGGAGATTGGTTTTCCAACTAGGGTTTAACCTGGTTAAAGCGAGTCCTCTGTCTTTCTTTCTACCTCACTGAGCAAAAATTTCAACTCCGCGATCTGATCGCCAGCCTTGCCGATTACTTTCTCCTCTTGCTTGAGGTTTTGAATCTTAACATTCACATCTTCCGCCAACAAGTTCAAGGAACTCAACCGTTTTTCCACCTCTCCGACCAAACTGATCTTGCTGTTCAGTACATCAATTTTTGATTCAGCATCCTCTGTAATGGAGGTAAGTTTTTCAATATTCAGGTTAATTGTATCGAGATTTTCTCTTTCCTTATCAATTTTCTCTTTTTCAATATTAGTGCGGCTAATCACTGCCTCAAGTTCAGCAAGAGCCTGCTGGGTTCGTTTGACTTTTTCCTCGCTTTCAGAAACCAGGCTGATACGCTTCTCCGTTCTCTCCAGCATATTGCTGAGCATATCCATTTTCTTTTCAACCACCACCATGAACTCTTGCTTTTCATCCAGAGCTTCCTGCCTGCTCCGCAAATCCTTCATCAGGTTATCAAGCTCCTGAAGCCGGGTTTCCGTCCTCCCCGCCTGGGCGGAGTATTTTTGCAACTCATCCATTTTGCCTTCAAAGTTGGAGGTTATCTGCCCTAGTTCCTCACGAATCAGATCGATTTTTAAAATTTCATCCTTAGCTTCCTGAACTTCCTTAAACCGCGTGCGCAATTCAATTTCCTGGATACTCAGTTTTGAGGAAATATTATTCATCCTTTTTTCCTGGTCATCAATGGCCGCCTTTTCCTTGGATAGATCGAGTATTTTCTCCCCAACTATATTTGCCATGGACTTTAAATCCTCGAGCTTCTGGTCCACCTTCTCAAGGAAATCAATTTTTTTGGAAACTTTAGTAATCTTAATGTTCGCCTCTTCAACAAAGAAATCCAGGCCGTCCACCTTTTTTTCCATCTTTTCAATGAGGGCTTTCCTCTGCATCTGGGTTTCCATCTTCACGTCAAGACTGATGACCATTGAGCTAAGATCATTAATCTTCTTGTCCACCTGATCTATCAATTGTTGCTTGCGGATGATCTCATCCTGTTGTTGCTTGGCAGACTCGTTCATCACCTCGACATGCTCGAGAATCCCGGAGATGGTATCAACCTTCTTGATTTCTTCGTCCAACCGCTTGACCTTCTGCTCTGCTTCCTCGGCCATGACGTTAAAGCGGCTCATCTTTTCATTGGCATCATCAATGCTTTTCATCTCACCTTTCAAAATCTTCATTTTGTTGCTGAGATTGTCTATCAGAAAAGAATTGAGCTTGTTTATCTTTTCCTCGGTCTTGTCTATGACGGTTTTTTCTTCATGAATCCTCGCAATTCGGGTCTCTACATCCACGGACACAGAATCCAAGTCGCGCAAACGTCCGGTAATGCTTCGGATCATTTCATTTTTTATGGAGATATTTTTTGACTCGATTTTCAATTCGCTAATTTGTTGCATCAGGGTGTGGAGGGTATCCTGAGTCTCGCTAATCATATAGCTCTGCCCAAGGAGCTTTTCGTAATCACCCTGCACCTTAGCAAGAATGCGCTTCAACTCTTCCGTATCGCGGGTATGGCTTTCTATAGTTTCCTTATCCTGCTTGATCCGGTCATAGCGACTGTCGAGTTCGCTCAGGGTGTCTTTCATAACCCCGGTTTTTACGGCGGCCGTTCTCAGCAATTCTTTCATGCTGACAACGTCCTTCACCTGACCCGAAACGCTATCGAGTATATGTACAAGCCGGTTGATATTGCGATCCGCAGAC
>JAPKCW010000128.1:0-6252 GCA_028822815.1 Nitrospinaceae bacterium
AACAAACTTTCTTTACCGAACCGCTCATGCAACTCACCAGCTAACGCAATCGCACAAGCCAGTCCACCGTCCCCCTTACGGACAACCCCAAATCCACTTGTTTGGATTTAATTCTATTAAAAGCCCCGAAATATTTCTGGAAATCGACATCCAACAAATCCAACACCCTGCATTTAGAAAACACCATGAATTCCGGGCCAACAGCTTCCATCAGCGCATCATAAAAGTTTCTTTCAGCAACGCTAAAAAATTGAGTTTTTTTGAATACGGGAAAAAAGATGATTTGCTAGTTTTTCTCTCAATCCATTCAAGGATTACTGTAATAAACCAAACGACAATTAAAATAATAGCCAGCGCCGCAATGGGCTTAAGCAATGTTTTTTCGAGTGAAAAATCCATATTTAATATAGTATATGAAAAATAAATTTTTCACACTTAATAGAGAAGTTAAAACACTTGACTATTTAATTGCAGACCCCGATAGTGCATTCGAATACGTCATCGTGAGCCGCAAAGCGGCGCGGCGATCCAGCCCTCTACGAGGGAGGCCGATAGCTATAGTTTGTTGGGCCGAGAGAACATTTGCCCGCAGGGTAAAGATATTGCAACTTACCAGCGGAGGTTCTCCGTCTGGATTGCTTCGTCACCTCTGGTTCCTCGCAATGACGGCCTAGAGAACGATTCTCAAACAACCCTCAAAATCACCTCTTATGTGCGGTATCGCTGGCTACATCAATTTTGACCCCACCGGCCACCCAGAAAATCCGGGCAAAGCCCTGCGTAATATGCTGGATGCTCTGCGCCACCGGGGGCCGGATGATCGAGGTGAAGAACTGATCCAAACAGAAAATGGCGTCACTCTCCATTTAGGCCACCAACGATTTTCCATTATCGATCTGACACAGGGTGGACACCAGCCGATGTCCAATGATGACAAATCGGTTTGGGTATCCACCAATAGCGAAATTTATAATTACAAGGAGTTGCGAAACGAACTCAGTGACAAATTCCAGTTCCATTCCGAATCCGATACCGAGGTTTTATTAAGAGCTTACGAACACTGGGGCATCCAATGCCTGGACAAACTTGTGGGCATGTTCTCCTTTGCTATCTGGGATGACAAAAAAGAAGCGTTATTCATTGCCCGCGACCGCTTAGGAGTCAAACCGCTTTATTACAATATTCAGGGCAAACAGCAGGGCAGAAAGTTTGCCTTTGCTTCTGAATTGCGCTCTCTCCTCGCCTCCGGCTTTATTGATAAGAGCATAAACCCCACCGGACTTTATCATTACCTGTCATTCGGGCATTTCATTGCTCCGGAAACGATTATGCAATCGGTTCGCGAGTTGAAACCGGGTCATTATTTATGGATTGATAAAAATGGCAATTGGCTGGAAAAGGAATATTGGCATCCATTTGATGGCAAACAGACCCCCGTTACCAGCGAAGAAATTCTAGAACAAATCAAAACCAGTATTGAAGATTCCATTCGTTGCCGACGTGTCAGCGATGTACCTCTGGGAGCTTTTTTGAGCGGTGGCATCGACTCCAGTGTCGTGGTGGGCAACCTGGCTAAAACCTCTGACGACCCGATTACCACTCTGACTATCGGCTTTGCAGAAAAACAATTTGATGAATCTGAATATGCCCAGGAGATTGCCGACCGATTCCAAACCAATCATCATTTGTTGCATTTGAATGAAGAACAACTTTTGCAATCCCTCCCCTCTGCCCTATCGGCTATGGATCAACCTAGTATCGATGGCATCAATACCTACCTGATATCGCGCTCGGCCCATGAAACCTGACTGAAAGTGGTTTTGAGTGGTTTAGGTGGGGATGAATTATTTGGCGGCTACCCCTCTTTTCAGTTGATCCCAAAACTGAGAAAAACATGGCTGAAAACCATTCCCAAGGCATTCATGAAATGGGGGATTGCTTTGAGCAAAAGCCTGTTTTCTTTAAATCAGGCTATAAAATTGGAACACTGGGTACAGGGGAAATGGAGCGGAGCGCATGAATATTTTCTCATTCGCGCCCTATTCTGCCAGGATCAAGTCTTAAATTTATTTGCCGAACGGGAACAGGCACAAACAGAAATCAAAAAGGACTATCAGCGCACCGAGCGCCTCATCGAAAAATGCGGTGACCTGTTCAACCAGATTTCTTATCTGGAAACATTTCATTACATGCAAAATATGCTTTTGCGCGATGTAGACATGATGAGCATGGCGCACCCTGTGGAAGTTCGGGTCCCTTTTATGGACCATCGTCTGGTCGAAATGATGTTCAGGATACCAGGAAAAGAAAAAGGCGTTGCCAAATCTCTTCTGGTGAGTTCCATGAAGTCTTTGCTTCCCGAATCCGTTCAACGCAGAAAAAAGATGGGATTCACCTTCCCCTTTGAGCTATGGATGCGGGGAGCCTTGCGCCCGGAAATAGAGCCTGTGTTATTATCCAAAACGGAACAGCTCGATGGCCTTGTATCGCAAAAGGCTGTGGAAGAGGTCTGGAACGATTTTCTTGCCCGAAAAATATCATGGTCGCGACCCTGGGCACTTTATGTTTTGAAGTCCTGGCTTAATAAAAACCTTTCTTAAAACGGAAAGCCTCCATGGCTAGTGGTATGGAAATCCCTTATTATCAGGTAGATGTTTTTACCGACCACATTTTTGGAGGAAATCCTTTAGCCGTTTTTACTAATGGGCAAGATTTAAAGGAAGAGCATTTGCAAAAGGTGGCTCGTGAAATGAATTTATCCGAGACCACCTTTGTCTATCCCTCCACCAAAGATGAAGCTGATTTCGATGTGCGCATATTTACCCCTACCCAGGAAATTCCCTTTGCCGGCCACCCTACCCTTGGCACTGCATACGTTCTCAGAAAAAATGGATTCGTGGCAATAGATAAAAATCCGATTCGGTTAAATTTTAAAGCAGGAATAATTCCTGTGTCGGCGGAAGATGACAAAGATTTCATGTTGCACCCCCCTGCCAAAATACTACACGAACTGGACCGATCAGAGAAAATCGCCAAGGCGCTAGGGCTTTCCCTGAATCACTTGGACGATAGCTTGCCTATCCAGGTGGTTTCTACGGGGTTCCCCGCCCTTTTAGTACCAGTGATTTCATTAAATAAAATAGGTGAAATAGCAATTAATCTCCAGACTTTACATGAAGTTCTGGAGCCGCTGGGTATCGGCATGATTTACCCGTTTTGCCGTGAAACGGTAAGAGCTCAAAACACAGTTCATTCCCGCGCCTTTGCGCCAGAACTCGGTATTACAGAAGACCCTGCAACGGGAAGTGTCGCCGGAGCCATGGGTGCCTATTGGGCCAGCCGGGAAAATAATCAGGACATTGATATGGTCATTGAGCAAGGATACGAAATGGGGCGCCCCTCAATAATTAATGTGGAGGTCTCAAAACAGAGGGATAAGGTGCAAAAAATTCGTGTGGGCGGGCAAACCCAGCCAGTATTTACCGGTCGGATGAATCTTGCCCATTAGCCGTGGGAGGTGGTTGGCAATGGCTCGTTGGGCCAAGAGTGCTTTGCTAGCGGAGGTTCTCCACTATGCCCGCTTTTTTTCCTGATCCAGACTTTCTTCGGGGACATGCATACAATTTGAGCAAAGGTGGCCCTTTTCCCGACCGCACATCAGGCATGTCTCAATATCCTCAGATCCCCTGAACGCACCACTGCAATGGTAGCAACGGTCTGCGATTTCCGCCTTTTTCTTTATCCGGCGTTTCACCCGCCTTTTATTGACTAAAAGTTGTCTGTAGGTGCTATTCATTGAGTTTTGTTATCCAGGCTATAAGTATATAGGAAACCTATGCTCCAATCAGTATTAGGATGATAGCTTTGATAAAAAGTTTCGAAATTATTTTTCACTCTGGATAAAGTTAAAATTTCGCCAGAACTCCTTTATTTACCATGTCCATTCGTTCCCGGCCAAAAAGAATTTCGACCAGTTTGAGAGAAAATTCCATGGCGGTTCCAGGAGATTTACTGGTAATAATATGCCTATCCACAACCACCCCCTCCTCTTTATAAGTGATCATGTCATTTTGAACGGAAGGATGGCTGGTCACACAGCGGTTTTCCAAAATACCCGCGTCTTTTAAAACCAGCGGGGCAGCACAGATGGCGGCAATATGTTTATTAAGGCTGTCCATCCTTTTTAGCAATTGGATAACTCTGGCATCCTTTTGAAGGTTGTCGGTTCCGGGTTGCCCTCCTGGCAAAACAACTAGGTCAAACTCCTCTTGTAAAACATTTTCAAGCAAATCATCCGGTAAAATACTGATGCCTCTTGAGCCTTCCAAAGGCCCTTCCTGAGTTCCCGCAAGGGTTACTCGGGCGCCTGCCCGCCTCAGGATGTCAACAACGGTGATCGTTTCAATTTCCTCAAATCCCGGCGCCAGGGGAACCAAAACTGTTTTCATAAATGCTCTCCATAATAAAAAATACTAACAATTCTTTACAGGTATTTTATAACAAATTCTTTAATCGCCCTATTCTCGTCTTGTGCCTGATAGCAACCGGTGCTAAACTTTAATCTACTTAACCTATAAAAAAATCAATATTTTGGGTACATGGTGCCTTCTCAGGTAAAACAAGGGGTTCCGGCAGACCGGGCAAATCTAATCCAGGATATGTTCAACGCCGTCGCACCCCGATACGATTTTCTCAATGGGCTATTGAGCGCAGGGTGTGACAAGTACTGGCGAAAAATAGCTGTCGATGCACTGGAACCCGTAGCAAACCGCATTTTTCTGGATGTCGCAACAGGAACCGCTGATATTGCCTTGGAGTTGGCCCTACGAGACGCTTCCCCGTCGCGCATTATCGGTATTGATTTCAGCACGACCATGCTCCAACTGGGAAAAAATAAGGTGACCGCTAAAAACATGCAATCGTCCATTCAATTATTTCCGGGGACAGCAGAAAACCTGCCTCTTAAAGGCGATATTTTTGACGGCGCGATTTCCGCATTTGGGGCCAGAAATTTCTCTAATCTGAATCATGGGATTCGTGAGATTCACCGGGTTTTGAAACCACGGGGTAAAATCGTAATTCTCGAATTCTCCTTTCCTCAAAACGGATTTTTACAATGGCTTTACCGTCTATATTTTGGGAAAATTTTACCTGTTATGGGACGCTGGATTTCCGGTCATAAAAACGCCTATTCTTATCTACCCGATTCTGTGGAGGGTTTCCCCAAAGGCGAGGCATTTTCTACCCTCCTAAAAAAAAACGGTTTCGACTCGGTTGATTTCAAGGAATTGACTTTTGGTATCACCACCATTTACACGGGCTTCAAACATGCTTGACTCGAAACCCACAAATCATTTCCGCAACCTTGCATGGGCTTGCCTGATTCTTACCTTTGTCCTTTTTAATACAAAAGATTTTTGGACTGATTTTATCCCCCCCTTGCAAGAAAAGACAAATCTGGGTGGCCTGGTAAATAGTCAAGAATATAAAGATGTACTGGATTTGCAAAAAGCGTTTGTGCGCAACGCAAAAAAAATTAAACCCTCTGTAGTTAGTGTGAACAGGGTCAAGGAATTGATAGAAAAGTCGTCCTGGTATGATCCCCACAATCACGGTTCAGAACCCTGGTACTCGACGATCAGAAACTGGTTTGCTCAAAACCTTAGAAGCAGAAAGTATGCCATTGAAAATGTCGGGTCGGGCGTCATTCTGGATTCCAACGGCTATATTTTGACCAATTATCATGTTATTGAAAAACTCGATAGGATTCTGATCAAATTATCTGACGGAAATGAATATTTTGCCAAAGTTCTCGGCTATGACACCTATACCGACCTCGCGGCCCTCAAAATTTCTACACTGCGAAGACTCCCGGAACCAGAATTTGGACAATCCAAAGATTTAAGAGTTGGCGAATGGGTAATGGCTATCGGCAATCCCTACGGACTCGAGGGAACAGTCACTGTGGGCGTCGTCAGTGGCACAGGACGTACTGACTTGGGTATCAGCCACTTTGAAAATTTTATCCAAACCGATGCTTCCATCAACCCTGGAAACAGCGGAGGCCCTTTGATCAACCTGGATGGGGAAATTATCGGCATCAATACGGCCGTGGCGGCCATCGGCTCTGGAGTGGGTTTTGCTATCCCTGTGGACATGGCTCTTAAAGTGGGAGACCAGCTAATCCACAAGGGTTCGGTAGATAGTGGCTGGTTGGGAATAGGAATTCAGGATGTGACCCTGGTACTGGCA
>JAPKCW010000129.1:0-6212 GCA_028822815.1 Nitrospinaceae bacterium
CGTACTACCCGTGCCGATTCCGCCAATGCCCGGAACTTTACCTGCGCATTCCACTCCATCACAAACTGTGCAAGCTTTGCAGGCGACATAAAATTTTCTCCGGGCGTTGTTGCGAATGATGTCCCAGGTCAAGTCATTGGGAACACCGATTTCTATTTTCAAGGTTTCCCGGGCCAGATCGTTGATGCGAATGGCCTCCTCACGGGTTTTTGCAACGGTGATGACGTAACCCACTTTGCCCATATTGCTTCGGGGTTCTTCTGCCATATCCCCGGCTTCTTTCATAAGAATAATTTCTTTAACCCCTTTAATTTTGCGGGCTTCTTCTACTCCTCGAATGGAAAGGATTTTTCCCGGCAGGGGAAACAGGGACCGTTCCGCAGACACCAGCGAGGTTTTCGGTTTCAGATCGGTGGGTGTTTCACCCAGAGCAACCTGGATCGCCGCTTTATAAAGGTTGACTCCCGTAGCCAACGGATAAGTGTAGGCCGACATCCAGCCCCCGCTCAAGCGGGCGGCAATCTCGATAATTTTTGGTCCTTCAGGTGTTATTTTGATATCGCCCTTGGCGGCCCCGATATCGATCCCCAACGCAGAAATAGCTTGTTTAAAAACTTCAACAGCTCTTGCCTGTTGTTTCTCTGGCAAGGCAGAAGGAAGCGTATGCCCGACTTCAACAAAATAGGGAGCCCGTTCGATGATCCGATCCGCCACTCCGGTAATATGAATAGTGTCGTCAAACACCAACGCATCCAGACTCAGTTCAGGCCCTTCCATAAACTCTTCAAGGATCAGTTTTCCACTGATTGAGGCTTCTTTGGCCTCACGAAAAGCAGGAATCAGGTCATCGAGACGTTCTATTTTCCGCACCCCGCGAGCCCCCATATTATCGCAAGGCTTGATAACCAGAGGCAGGGGCATGTCTTGGACGGCCTTCTGGCATTCTTCCAGAGTCCATATAGGCCGAAAGTCCGGAATCGGCACCCCTCTTCCTTTTAACACCTGGCGCATCTTGATTTTGTCGGTGGCGCGTTCGGCAACCTCAAAGGGAATTCCCGGCAGGTTCAAAGCATCGGCCACGGCCGCAACCGTCTGGGACGCGTCTGTCCCCACGGTCATCACTCCATCAAGCGGGCAAGACCTGTGGAACTGTTTGGCAATATTGACGGTAAGATTGATATTGCGAGTGCTGACCTCAATCGGGTAGTCGGCCAAAAGCATACCTTCCGCTTCCCGGTTATAGTCCGTCACCACAACCTTCAAGCCCATGGACTTGGCAGTCTTGATGGCAGGCACCTGGAACACCCCACCCCCAATTATCAGCAAATGTTTAGGACGTTTTATTGGCATTAGTTTTCCTTTTCCCAACTGGGAATAAAAGAACACACAAGATCTAACATAGTCTTAACGACATCTTAAAATAGGACCTTTAACGATCCGCCTTTAATATGTACTGAATTCTTCCATATTTCATAAGTTTTTTTGGGGAACCGGCAGATAATAGGTTTTCAAGGTCTTGCCAAAAACCACCACCTTTTCGGAATGCAATGATGTTTTCACATCCCCGGAACTCTCCAAAACGCGGTGGGTTTTGGGGCTCCCCACGAACGCAGTAAAATACTGCCCACTGTTGGAATAGATACTCCCCGGATGAGTTTGCTCAATCATCTTGTTTTCGATCAGCCATTGGGCCATGTTATCGGAGGCCCGGGCTTGCGCAACCTGGTAGTTCACCGCAAAAATGTTGGCCAAAACAAAAACCGCCACCGTGCCCCAACCAAGAACCGACCTGAAAAAAATGCGACCCTGGAGTTTATAAAAAACCAGGAAATAGAAAATTAGTGGAATCAAAAATACCAGATATCTCTGGGCCGGGCGGGTGGCAGAACAAATCAATAAAAAGGGAAGACATACCGTCAAAATAAATCCCGCAACAGCATTTTTATTTTTGTTCGCCTCAAAAAAACAATCAAAAACGAGAAAACAAAAGAATATTCCCCCCAACCCTTTTACCAAAAAAACCAATGATCCGTTCAACAGCCCATCCAATGGTCCGTAGTTCATTTCTCCACCCTGAAATCCAAACGGATTTATTCTCGTCCACACACCAAGCCCTAAACCCGCCACCAACAGGACCCACCATTTCTCCGACCAGTTTTTCCGCACACTGAGAATGCTGACGAGAGCAAGCGGCCCCAACAATATCCCCAGATAACTGGCATATAAGGAAAAGGTTTTTATAAAATTGGCGAACCCGAATTCAAGTTGGGAATGGTTGTCAGGCGCCAGAAAAAATCCATACTGGTTATAAATGACCCATAAATATGTAAAAAATCCCAGCAGAGGTAGTAAAAAAAACTGGCCGCATTTTTTGACCCACGCCCTATTGAATTGACACTCGTTCTGACACCAGAAAATATAAATAAAACCTGGGGCCATCAACAGAGCATGATATTTAACCAATATAGCTGATAAAAAAATTACCGGCGACAGCCATCTATAAACAGGCTTTGCTTCACTTTTAAAAACCAAGGCGAAGCTCAACAGCAACAAACCAACCGGCAAGATATCGGCAGTGGCTCGACCTGAAAACAACCAGATCAAGGGAGAAAAGGTCACCAGGGCACACCATAAATGAAACTCTTTGTTATGGTCCGGCTTTAAAGAAGAGGTGAATACTGCCCCAGCACCTAAAATTGCCACTAAACCTGAAACCGATGCCAGGCGATAACTCCAGAAACCCTCGGGTTCCCCCATGAGGAAATGAAAAAGCGTGGAGAACCATACGTACCCCAGTGGATTGGCTTGCATGGAAAAATAATTGGACATGCCCGTTTCAGGATCAAGAAGGCTCTGCGTCGCCTGGGCGAATACATATTCCAAATTCACAAAGGGCGTATTGATATAAAAGGCATGCAGGATTACAGAAAGCGCGCTCCAAAAAATCAGCGCC
The DNA here is from genome assembly GCA_028822815.1 of Nitrospinaceae bacterium. Classification (GTDB taxonomy): domain Bacteria; phylum Nitrospinota; class Nitrospinia; order Nitrospinales; family VA-1; genus LS-NOB. The sequence continues at coordinate 2,954 of JAPKCW010000129.1, forward strand.
GGGAAAACAGAATGATTCAAAGTTTTGGAGGGAAGATTCAAACGATCGGGCGCGTTAAGCTGAAGAGAAAAAATTCGATTGGTGCCAGATTCAACACCTGCAATCTGGCAGGCGCAAAATTAAGACAATTCTGCTAAACTAACCAGAGTTAAGATACTCTGTGATTTTGACCCGATTTGGCTTACAAATCAAGCCCCCAAATAACCACAAGTTTTCACCTGCCTTGTCGACAATGCCCATCTATAACCGTACTGATCAGTGAAACTTTTCTTTACCCGGTTGAACACTCTCAATATTTTTATTGCCCTCGCCGGAATCATCTTTCTCATTTACGCCAACGGATTAAACACTCCCCTCCAGAGCGATGACGAAAGACATATTTATGGCACACCACAAATAACTAATGTGGATCATTACACCAACCTGTCAAACATCGGCTATCGCCATATCAATGGCCTGAGTTTTGCACTGAACTACCAATGGGGGCAGGACAACCCTTTCGGCTACCACCTCTTCAATATTCTGATTCACATAGGCACCACCTTCCTGGTTTTTTTCATCGCTCAATTGACCATCGCGAAAGGAACGTCCTGGGGCGAAGACGCGGCACTGAAAATAGCACTGATCACTGCCCTCCTGTTTGGGCTCCACCCCATTCAAACCGAAACTGTGACCTATATCTCAGGCCGACCCGGTGGTCTGGCCGGACTGTTTTACTTTTTATCTTTGTTGTTATTTATTCTTGCAAGCTTGAAGGGTTCGAGAGTTCTCCGTTTCGCTTTCTATCCCCTATCCCTGATAATTTTTTTCATGGCAGTCCTGAGCAAGGAATCTGCTATCACCCTGCCTGCAATAATTATCCTTTATGACTTATGTTTTATGCAGGGACAAAAATGGCCTCCGTTTCGTTCGCGGCTCGGTTTTTATTTCTGTTACCCGGCTCTGGCCGGGGCCGCTTTTTTCCTTTCTCCTAACGTGTTCAGCGTTATTCAAGGGTTTTTCAAAAAAATCCACCTCACCCTTGGACTGGTACAGTTAGACCTTCTCAAACACCCGCTGAAACTATTCCTTTTCCCGGTCAATCTGACCTTTGAATACGATTTTCCAACCCAGGTAAGCTGGGTCTCGCTTCTGGTTTCCATCGCGATCATTCTTTTATGTGTTTTTCTGGCCTTTAAAAAATTCTATATAAAAAGTTCAGTTTTGACGTTCTGTGTTTTATGGTTTCCTCTGACCATCGCTCCAACGAATTCGTTCATGCCACGCACCCATTTATTCAGTGAACGCAATATGTATATCCCTTCATTCGGACTCTGCCTGTTCTTTGCAGTCCTCCTCTACCTGATAGCGGACAAAGCCAAAAAGCGCGGCATGATATGGGGAGCCGTCCTGTTAATATTTATTTGTACTGCTATCATGGTCGTTAAGAGAAATCAGGTTTACGCATCACCTTCGACTCTCTGGGCCGACACCTTCAAGAAATCTCCCAACAAATTGAGCATCGGGAAAACCCTGAGCATCCATTATTTAATGGAAGAAGATTATGCCAACGCGTTGACACCGTTAAAGGCGTTATTGCAGATCAATCCCCATCTCTATGACGTGCATCAGAACCTCGGCATCGCCTACAAAAGTCTCGGAAACTTTCCCGAAGCCGAAAAACATTTTAAGGAAGCCATACGCATTGAGCCTACGGACCCCAACTCCCATTTCAACCTCGCCAGCCTTTATGGAAATCTGGGGCAATTCGTCCAGGCAAGCCGGGAATTTGATCAGGCCTCTGCGCTGTACAAAACCACAGGCAAATATCCACCCCGACAATTTTATTCCGATAAGGCCCGAGCCCATAACCAGGCAGGAATCGAACTGATACAGTCGCAAAAGTTCGAAGAAGCACTCATCCAATTTGAAAAATCGATCCGGCAAAATTCAAAACTCCTGTCAGCCCGATTCAACCTGGCAAAACTGTTGTTGGAATTCAAAAATGACCCAGAGAAAGCCAAAACCCATCTTCAGGCAGGGCTCGCGCTCAATCCCACTCCCGAGCAAATCCAAACTTTAAGGGACCTGTTAAAGCAAATAGAGATCAAGAATTGAATGAGAATAGTCAAAGGAATGATAATCAGAATGCTCATTAAAGCCTTTTTATTGGGGGCAGTCATTTTATCTGCTTTGTACCTTGTCGACATAAATTTCTTTAAGAACTGAGGGGGAGTTTTAACAATAATGCCGCCTAAATTTTATTTTTTTAAAGTGACCGGTGTATTGACAAATGAAAAGGGTGACGATGAATTCAGCATTTTCATAAAAGCCATGGACGACAATCATGCGGTAATGTTGGTTCGGGAACATCTGAGAAACCATGCTCCAGCCGGCCAATCTATTATCAAGGGGATAGAGAAAAAGGAGATGAGTTGATGAAATTTTTGCAAATAAGCACGTTATGGCTGGCTCTTTTTTTACTGGTAGGCGCTGGTTGTGGAGAGCAAAAACAAAAATCCAAAGAAAGGGGGCAAGCGATTGTTGACACCGTGAAAGATGCTGAAAAAAATATCAATGACGCTGTGTTGAAGATGCAGGAAAAGGTTAATCAGCTTGAGGAAACAGATAATTGACAATGGGCAGAGGGGGTCCTTCAGGATTTTATCCAAACCCACAATTGGCACAGAAACTGGCAAGGGGGAGAATCTTAACGATTGACCTTTTAAGGCGATTGCCTATATGAAATCCACTTGACTCCCCCAGGTGGGTTTTTTTTAAGGGGAAATAGGGAAGTTAATATTTCAAGGATAGTTCAGTTTATAAGGGGACAAAATGCTGGAAATTCAATGCACCCAGTGCAAGGCTTTTATAGCCCGTTACAGGGGATCCGGGGAATTGGTCTGGCTCTACCTCGATCGGGTCATCAAGCCTGCTTCACTGGCAAAACTCAAATCAGTTCCAAGCAAAACCGATCTGCCCATATTGATTTGTCATGAGTGCGGTCGCCGCCTTGGGACTCCCGCGGTTCGTGAAGGGGGCCGCCTTGCCTATCGCATGTCCAAAGGCTCTTTTAAGCGAAAGGGTGTTGTGAAGGCCATGGCTACAAGCCCTCATACAAGCTGGAGGTGACTTTAGATCAATCCCTTTTTTCTGTTTATCTATCATTGGACTAAGTTCGTATCTGCAGAAATAATAAATTGTGTAGGCAATTTTATCTTTATGAAAACCAAATCAACCGTTTTTTTTCACTGGGTCTTTTAATTTGGCTGAGCGGTTG
>JAPKCW010000130.1:0-6183 GCA_028822815.1 Nitrospinaceae bacterium
TCCAAAGCCATATAGCAAAATTCCAACCCACCCCTTAACAGGGGAGGAGGCAGATAGCAAAAACTCGTCAAGCCGGGACAACTCTTTGCTCGCCACCCTCTAGCGAGGGAGGCAAATGGCAAGGGCCAGTTGAGCCGAGATAACTCTTTGCTCGCCAAATAAAGCTATTGCAATTTGCCACCGGCGGTTCGCCGGTGCCGAGTAGCCGAAGTAAACCATAAGCCGGGTTTTGTACTTCATGAAACATAAAGTGGTGACCATCAATCTAGGCCTGTTGTTGCCAACAGGCTCAAGCAATCAACCCGAAAGTATCGGGCGGGCCGCCCTCAAGCACTTTCCTATTTGATCTTGCTCCGGATAGGGTTTACCAAGCTACTGTTGTCACCAACAGTACTGGTGAGCTCTTACCTCGCCTTTTCACCTTTGCCGCCGACACGAGGCCGGGTAGGCTGTGTATTTTCTGTGGCACTTTCCTTAAGGTCGCCCTCACTCCGCGTTACGGAGTATCCTGCCCTGTGGAGCCCGGACTTTCCTCTCTCCCGGCCATAAAGCCGAAACAGCGGTCACCCGGTTTACTTCGGCGTTGCGGCTTCAGGAACTTCTTCCCAATATAAAAAACGAATGCAATTTGAGCATTGCTGGATGGATTCGCCAATTTTAACATCTATAACCATCTGCGGTAAAATCTGCTGGAAACATCCCTGGCAAATACTTCCCTGTAGCATAACTACTGCCCTGCCATCACGGGAGCCCGCGACTTTTTCATAGCGTTGCATAATCACCCTGTCGAGTTGACCGCTCACATTCTCACGCTTGGCAACCAGCACACCCAGTTCCTGTTTCATCCTGTCCAACTCGGCATCCTTTTTCGCCTTATATTCCTGGAAACGGGCATCCTCTTCATTGCATCTTTTTTCGATTCCCGGAACCTCTTTCTGCTTTTCTTCAAGGATTTCCATGATTTCCAGCTCTTTATCTTCCAACCCGGAAACCTTTACCTTAATCGCTTCCACCTCGGAAAGAATAGCCGTGTATTCCCTGTTGGTTTTTACTGCCGGCAATTTGGTCTTGGCTTTCGCCATATGGTCATTTTCTCCCTGCACCGCCAGTTCAAGATCCTTACGTTCTTTTTGTAACGCGTCCAATTCTTCTTTGGCGTTTGAAAGGATTTTCTTCTTTTCTTCCAGTTCCGTGCACCCGGTATCGATCTGAAGGGGAATGTCCGCGAGAAGTTTTTTATGCTCGGCAATTTCATCATCCAGACTCTGTAGGACAATCAATTGCTGAAGTTGAAGTTTGGGGGAAACGCTCATAGTGAGGAATGTAGCATGGGCCTAAAGAAGATTGCAACTGATTCCCCCTCGGTGAACCACCGGAGGCAGATAGCCCACTCCCGTGGAAGGGCGTGATATCTCTCTTCACTTATTCTCGTGCCCCGCAGGGGTAAACTGGGCAAGGGCTCGTTGAGCCGAGAACATTATTGCTCGCCAGCAAAAGTGATTGTACTGGCCCCACGCCTAGTGGCGGGAGTCCCAGTAAACCAGGAACGCGCTGGCGATAAAGATGGACGAATAGGTTCCAACCAGGATACCTACAAGCAGGGCAAAAGAAAAATCATGGATAATCTCTCCGCCAAAGAAAAACAGGGCGACAACCACCATCAACGTTGTTCCGGAAGTGAGCAGTGTCCGGCTCAATGTCTGGTTGATACTGGCATTGACACTTTGAACAAGCGTGTTTTTTCCCCTGCGACGAAGGTTCTCCCGGATGCGGTCAAAAACGACAATGGTATCGTTCAGGGAGTAACCGATAATGGCTAAAAACGCGGCGATGATTACCAGGGTAAATTCTTTATCTAAAATCGAAAACGCTCCCAGGGTAACCAGCACATCATGGACCAGGGCAATGATCGCGGCAACGGCATACTGCAACTCAAACCGCCAGGAAATATAAATCACAATACCAATGATGGCGTACAAGATGGAAAGAAGGGCTTTTTCTCTCAAGTCACGGCCTACTTTCGGCCCCACCATTTCGACCCTTTCGATGGTTATATCCTCCTTATTAAACTTTCCACCCAGACTGTTGCGAACCTTGGAACCCACTGCCTCCAGTTTCTCTTCAGAACGTTGGATGCGAATAAGGATGTCCCGTTTTGATCCGAATTCCTGAATCGTGCTTTCGCCAAGCGAGATAGTCTTCAAGCCATCCCGAATCACCTCAATATCGGGCGGGGTTTTAAATTGCAACTGAATCAGGGTTCCACCGGCAAAATCAATGCCATACTTCAACCCTCCAGACAGGGCAACAGACCCCAAACCAATCAGGATCACCAGTCCTGAAATGGTCATGGTCATTTTAATTTTGCCCATGAAGTCGAAATGGGTGTCGCTATTAATGATCTTCATAAATTCAAATGCTTAATTTATCCAGTTTTCTCTGGCTCATGGTTGCGTCAAAAATAGTCCGGCTCACAAAGACAGCGGTGAACATGCTGGCGGCGATTCCGATACATAAAGTAATGGCAAACCCTTTAATGGGCCCCGTACCAAACTGGAACAATACCACTGCGGCAATGAAGGTGGTGATATTCGCGTCAACAATGGTGCGAAAGGCTTTGGAAAAACCCGCATCGATCGCGGCCCTCACCGTTTTGCCAATCCTTACCTCCTCCCGGATTCTCTCAAATATCAGCACGTTGGCATCAATGGCCATGCCTACTGTGAGAATGATTCCCGCGATTCCCGGCAAGGTCAAAGCGGCACCAAAATAAGCCAGTGCCCCTGCGAGAAGAACAATATTGAGAAACAACGCTGTCACCGCGATAACGCCGGACCACCTGTAATAAAAGATAATGAACACTACCACAAGAAGAGAGCCATAAATAATGGAGGTGAATCCTTTATCAATGGAATCTTTCCCCAAGGAAGGCCCTACTGTCCTGTTTTCGAGAATCACTACCGGCGCGGGAAGCGCACCGGCCCTGAGAACAATGGCCAGGTCTCTTGCTTCTGCGGAAGTGAACCCGCCCGTGATCTGCGCCCGCCCGCCAGCAATTTCATCTTGAATTACTGGTGCCGAGTACACATTGCCATCCAAAACAATAGCCAAACGTTTTTTGATGTTCTCGCGGGTCACTTGCTGGAAAATCATGGCGCCCACGCTGTTGAAAGTTAAAGAAACATAGGGCTCATTGAAGTCCGAGTCAAACCGCACTTCCGCACCGGTCAAAGTTTCGCCGGTCAAAACCGTACGCTTCCTTATAAGGAAGGGTTCCTTAGTAACTGCTCCGGTTTCCTTATCCACCACCCGCTGATACAAAATTTCGGAATCTTCGGGAACATTCCCCGAAAGCGCCTCTTCCAGACTATGTTCTTCATCCAACAGCTTGAATTCAAGACGGGCGGTTTTCCCGATCAGGTTTATAGCCCGCTCCGGATCTTTTATGCCAGGCAACTGTACTAGTATCCGTCTTTCCCCCTGAACCTGAATGGTTGGCTCTGACACCCCAAACTGATCCACCCGGTTGCGGATCGTTTCCAATCCCTGGCTCACCGCGTTTTGTTCGATCTGCTCGACATGGTCCGCACTCAACTGATAGACCAGTCCAAGTCCATCGGAATCCTCACTGACCAGGCTGAAAAAAGGATAATCATCGAGAATCTTTTTCACCGGTGGAAGATCCAATTTATCCACCATGCGCACATTTACCCGTCGATCTTCATAAATGGCTTTGATCCGGTCCAATTCCAAATCATCATCAAAAATATCCCGCTTGATATCGTCCGCCAACCTCTCCAGGCTTGCTTCCACCGCCTTTTCGACCTTGACCTCCAGTAAAAGGTGCATCCCTCCCTGCAGGTCAAGCCCCAGGGAAATTTTTTCCTTCAAGGGATATGCCAGTAATACCGAGCCCAATACTACAGCAAGTATCAAGGGAATCTTCCACTTAAGATCCCTATACATTATGAGAACTCATATTTCGATTTATACTTTCTTAGTGCCAATGGAAGAGCGATTAATTTTAATCCGGACATTGTCGGCAATCTGCAACATTATCGTATCTTCTTTCAGTTTCTTAACCGTTCCGTGAATGCCGCTCAAGGTCACAACGGTATCGCCCTCTTTCAATTCATCGATCATTTTACGTGCTTCATCCTGTTTTTTCTTTTGCGGACGGATGAGAACAAAGTAGAAGATCATGAACATCATGATCATCGGCGGCAATAACGAGAGCAAACTCCCTCCCCCGGGGTCTGATCCATCCGGTGGCGGGGCCATGGCAAATGCTAAATCAAGCATGGGTACATTCCTGAAAAGTAAAATTTTTTATAATTCAAAGGTTTAGCTTCTATCAAATCTCATCTCTTTTGTCAAACTCACCCGGCGTAGCCGCCGGTGGCAATGGGGCGGTGACGCTTACGCGACCGCCGAAGGCGTGGAGCCATTTGACTCCCTCGCTAGAGGGTTAGTAGAATTTATTCTGGACGCTTCCCTCGTTGGTGAGCTCATAATAAAGAGAATGAAACTCTTCGGTAGTCAGCTTGGGGTCGCGCAACCTTTCAAGATCCTCCGCTTGGATAGGAATCTGCGACATCTCATCCCAGGCGGAGGTTGCGACCGCCACGTAATTGGGAGGATTGAGCGGGCGCAATACCAGCAGGTCAATTCGGTCGTTATATTTCAGCGCAAAATCAATCACCATGCGCGCATCTTCGGCGCTCACCGCACTACCAATAGCAATATTTGTCGGAGGATGCCCCCCTTTTGGCCTCCAGAACTGGATTGTATGGTGCAACACTTTAATTGACTTGGATTTCAGAAAACCTCGAAGCTCTTTCTTCTGCTTTTTATGTTTGTAGGCCAGCCAGATTTCTATAGTACAAATCGTTATTATGAAAGTATCACAAGGTGCTTTGTAGCTCGCTGGCGGGAAAAGATACTCTTTTGATACTGCCAAAGAGGACCCTGTCAACATAACCCAAAACCCCAATAAACAACCCCCACAAATCATAAACCGTTTCATCTTTGCTCCTGTTTCTGGTTCCAATTCTACGAATGAGCGCTATTGTAATGCATTTATTCCATTAATCGAAAAAATACCTGCCCAAACTCAGTTACACAATCCGATCCTTACCTGTTTTTTATCACCACCCCACTGCAAAACCATTGTTTTTCCTAGAGATAAAAAATTATTTTTTTACTAAAGTATCTCAAGTCCCTGCCGATAAGACTTATAAGGATAACTCTATTTGAAAGGAATCACATTATAACACCTGTCAGCTCAGGTTCAGCTCAAGGAGTGAGTGCTCAGTATCCAGCCACGGCCCTCAAAACAGCACAAAATGTCCAAAAACAGGAAGGCGAGGCGGCTGTTTCTCTAATTCAGTCTGCAGTAGAATCCACAGCACAATCTATATCTACAGGAAAAGGCGGGACTGTAGACGTCACTGCCTAACTCACTACCGTGAGATGGAATTGGCAGGGGCTAGTGGCTGGAAACCGTTTCCAGCTTTGCAATAATTTCATCCCGCTTGTCATTGGACAAGTGGGATTTTTTTTGTTGTTCTATGTATGGAATCAATTCCTTCAACCGGATTACATGATCTCCAAATTCTCCCTTTAATACCGCCCGAGTGAACACCACCACGGGGATGAACCTGACCGGACCCGTTAATTTTTCCAGAGCGTTGACATGCTTACGGTTTTCCCATAGGGGATTATACAGAATGTCCCTTCCTGATTTAATTTGCCATTCCCGGTCCCCTTCCCTGCCAAACACTTTCCCCGCTTCCGTTTTTACGGTAATGACAAACACTCCATAAGTTGAAACTACCACATGGCCCACATCGTTCATTCCCCGCTCGGCGGAAACCACCACATTGGATAAAACAGTATAGTCCGCTCCCAACCGTTCAAGCTGGTCTTTCACAACTTTCGGATCTCCTGCCAAGCGATGCTGTCTGCGCTGCTTGACCCACACCACAGTAATAACCACAACTAATAAGGCAAGAATCTTTAATCCATCTGCTGAAAAAATAAAATCCATCAACCTGGAGGGTTAAAAGTTGAAAGGGTTTGGAGGTTCAAAATTACTGGACGAGCTTTTTTCTTCCTGTTTCTTTTCAACGGACGCAGGTTTCAGTTTCATCTTTGATGCATCCGGAAAAAACTTGGGAGATA
>JAPKCW010000131.1:0-6153 GCA_028822815.1 Nitrospinaceae bacterium
ACGAGTCTGGCTTTGGGATCTGGAAGACTTTCCAGTCGGCAAATGGGTGGTCGCCGAGACCAACAAGGACACAGGGGCTTATGAAGTGTATTTTCATGCCGGCCCCAATTTTAAAATGCGCCTGGGGTCGGTAAAGTGGAATGAAATCCCCTGACTCGTTTCCATTCCCCAAACTTTCCTTTGGGTAAAGAATGTGCAGATCAACCTGATTCAAAGTAAAACCCTGTTGACCCGTGCCAGCGGCTACCTTAAGGGAGTTTCTTCACACTCGCTGAATCCGTATAGCGGGTGCGGCTACGGACTTTCCTCCTGCGGCGAGGGCTGTTATGTCCGTTTCAATCATTGGCTGACAAGAGGCCGGGAGTGGGGAAAGTTTGTCGATGTGAAAATCAACGCCAATGAATTGTATCTCCAATCAGTGGCAAGAGAAAAAAACTGGGCGCATAAACGATCCATTCCATTCGCAATTTTCATGTCCAGTGCCACCGACCCCTGGCAACCGGCTGAAAAAAAATATCGGGTGACCCGTGCGGTCCTCCAAGCCATGACAATCTGTCCACCCGACGCATTGATCCTGCAAACCCACAGCACAAGCATTCTGGACGATCAGGAAATCCTGCTGAAACTTGCCCAACTCTGCTCACTAAGAATCCACCTTTCCATAGAAGGAGATCGGAACCGCCTGCCCGGCCTGCCTCCTCCCGCCTATAGCATTGAGAAACGGATTTCTGCTTTGCAACAACTGTCGGCACGAGGACTCAAAACCATTGCCTGCCTGTCTCCTTTATATCCACTGGAAAATCCGCACCAATTTTTTGATCGTCTGAAAAGTGCCGGTGCCGCCGCAGTGATCATTGACCATTTTATAGAAGGCGATGGAACAGCCGAAGGTTCCCGGACTTTGAAAACCCGTCTTCCTTCAGCTATGAAGCAGGTTCGGGAAGATTCGATCCATCTCCCCTACCGCAACCAGATCGTCAACATTGCCCGCAATTATCTTCCCGTAGGGGTATCGGCTCAAGGGTTCGCCGGCCACTATAGCCACTGACCGCCATGCCTGCCCCACAAGAACTTCTAAATCAAATTACATCCCTGGATGGCAAAGGCTACAAAACCTATAAAAACCTGCAGGGAAAAAGTTTCTCTTTTGGCCTGTTTCAATTGACGTTTGAACATGTGCAAGGCGATCCTTTTGCCGCGCCTTCCCGGTTATCCATAAAAATCGGACTTAAAACAGCCGGATTTTCAAAAACTCACTATGAAAACCCTTTAAGAAAACTGGCTCTCGAAGACCACCTATTGCGAGAGGTGGATCGCCATGTCCAGAAATGCCGGGGAAAGATCAAAGGTTCCGGGCGAAGCGGAGAAGTGGCGGTGCAGTCACCGGGGCAAAAAATAATTCGCCGAAGCGGAATGCACATCAAAGATGACAGCATGACGTTGACCCTGTTCGCCGGACTTCCGGGAGACGGGCGCAGGGTATTGGCAGAAGAATGTACCAGACTTTTTTCTGAGATCCTTCCCCCTGTCTGGGAAGAGAGCCTATTAGCGAAATCCCTCGACATGAACCAGGTGCAGAGGGCGCTTGATACTTTAGAAGATTATTCCGCGTTGAGCCAATTACTGGCTCAAAATCACTGGGCCAGTTTTGTCGCCGATGGCTCGCTTCTTCCCCGCGCATCAGGAGTCAGCGACCTGCCTCTTAAAAAAGGCGGAGTACTTTTCTCTGCGCCGGAAGAATTGAGCGCCGAACTGCACCTGCCGCATGCAGGAAAAATCCGCGGCATGCCAGTTGCTTTGGGAGTCACCCTCATAGTTGGTGGCGGGTTTCATGGCAAAAGCACTTTACTCAAAGCTATTCAGGATGCGGTGTACCCCCACATAGCAGGAGATGGACGAGAGCGCATCGCAACCCAGCCCACGGCAGTAAAAATCCGCGCGGAAGACGGGCGATCCGTACAATCCATCAACGTATCCGGGTTCATGGACAACCTGCCGCTCATCGCATCGACGAAAAATTTCTCCACCCTCTCAGCCAGCGGCTCCACCTCGCAAGCGGTAAACATTCTAGAAGCCATTGAGGCCGGTTCTTCGCTTCTTCTTATGGATGAAGACACCTGCGCCACAAACTTCATGATCCGCGACGCCCGAATGCAGGCCCTGATAACCTCGGAACCGATCACACCCCTGATCGACCGCATTGAGGAATTACATAAAGATCTCGCAGTCAGCACCCTTCTGGTGATGGGAGGAAGTGGAGACTATTTCGATTCCGCAGACCAGGTCATCGCCATGGACTCGTTTCAACCAAAACTGGTAACGGAAAAAGCAAAACAAATTGTTCAAGAGAGTCCCGGTACCCGCAAAACTGAAACAAACGGGCCTCTACCCAAAGTGCAAATGCGAAGCCGCGATTTATCGGCATTGGATTTCAGCCGAGGAAAAAAACCCTGTGTGATTCAAACACAAAAATTGACCACACTCATCCTGGGGCGAACCGAGATCGATGTGCGTTATGTCGAACACCTTGTGGAACCGGGACAGTTGGAACTGTGCGGATGGATTCTGCAACGGCTTAAAGAAAGGCAGAAAAAAGATCCCGGCATGTCTAATAGCGAGGCGATAAAAAATATTCTCGAAATAATTGAAAACAGCGAACTGGAATCACTCGCTCCCTTCAACAACGGCCTTCTAGCCCTGCCAAGACTCCAGGATGTCATGGCCGTTCTGAACCGACTGCGTTAGAAGAAGTCTCAACAAACAGAACCTACTTTTTAACCAGTTCCAGAGCAATATATAAACCGGCATCCGTCACGGTATATTTGCCTTCGACCTTATCTTTCTTTTTCAGGTTAGATAAAGTTTTGAGACCGTCCGGTTGGGTTTTTTCGTTAACGATAACCGTGAACCGCTTTTTAGTCTCCGGGTCTTTAATTCCCACCTTGTTTTTATCCGCAATAACTTTTTTGACCACTCCTGAAAAAGAAACCGCATCACCCGCCATCGCAATCCCTATAGCGGAGAAATAAAACAAAACCAATATTAAAAAACTTAACCGAGTTATTCTCGACATTTTGTTCTCCTGTCAAAAATCTTCAATACCCTATTATAGTCAGAGTATTTAATTTTTAAATGGGAAACGGGATTTACTTTTTGGAAAACGGCTTGAATGCAACCAGGGGTGTTTGTTCGGGCAAAAGACGTGGAACTCCCTCTTGGAAAACTTTTTGCAATCCTGCCGGGTTGGAAGGCCAAGTGCCCTTGTTGCGATTATCAGGAGCATCCCCCTCAAACACCAGATAACCATATTTTCCGTAATGCGGCAGTTTGCGCATTAAACCGGGAATGCTTTCCTTGTTACCGACGATGACCCAGGTCATCGTTCCCTTCTTTTGATCCGTTCTGTGTAAGGTAAAGACAAAGCTATGGTCCTCCCAAGCGTAGAAACGCTCGGGAAACCGGACTCCCTTCTCGCCCACCTCTATTCCAGATTTTTTGAGTTGGACTATAAAAGATTTTTCCAATGAATTCTCCCGCCCGAAAACCCATAAACTGCCTTGAGGCAACGAGGCGTTTTCATACTCCGATAAAATCTTTTCCGCCACCCCCTGCGCAAACTGCTGGTAACCAAGATTGTCATTCTCCGGCAGATATGCCGTTATAGTTTGGGCTCCGTAAGTCTGCCCCAGGCTGGCGGGCGCTTCCAAAATGCCCGGCAGGCGGAACACATCGTTATAAGGGTCCAGCCGAACTGCTATAGGCTTCGCCGATAATTGAAATTGAAACTCCCGCCTGTTCGTTTCAAGTTCTACATAATGAATCCCCCCCACCGGGGATCCGGCGGTCCAAATGGCTATCGGAAGCAGTAACTTAAAAGCAGGATTCTCCTGCTTCACCGTCACCTTCAGGTCATATCGGCCCTGATTGGCCACATAAGATGCATGTTTTAGACTAATCTGGGGAGCCCCTTTACGATGGATCCATTGCTTAAAAAACCCGATCAAGTTTTGCCCTGACACCTTTTCAAAAATCCTGCGTAGGTCCTCATAACCGGCATATCGGTACTTATAGGTCGCATAAAACCTTTTCAAACTTTTTAAAAAGTTTTCATCCCCGACTTGGGTTCGTAGCATATGAAAAACCATAAGGAGCTTGGCATAGCCAATAGCCTGGGAGGCCATGCTATCCCGATAGCCGAACTCACTCAGGGGGAAATCGTTCTCTTTGTTGACATAGTTTAAAAATTTCATCATTTCCTGAAACCGGTACCCACTACCCTTCCCTTTAAGTTCCAGAAGCAGGTGATCGGCAAGATAAGCCGTCAAACCTTCCGACCAGCTGCCCTCATTCATATCGGGATAGACACCGTTGCCCCACCAGTTGTGCAGAATTTCATGTGGATAAGAACTATGCAAAATAAACGGGAAACGAATGATCCTTGATCCCATCAAGGTAAAAGAAGGCATGCCATAGCCGGTCTGCCGGGAATTTTCCACGAGGGCAAACTTTTCATACGGGTAAGGCCCGAGCAACCTGGAATAAAAATCGATATATCCCTTCGCTGTTTGAAGATACCGCTCGGCCAATTCCTCTTCCTCTTCCAATAAAAACGCATACAGGGGAAGGCCGTTATGCTCCACCTCGTAAATATGGAACTTATTGCCAATCAAATAAATTTCTTCAGCCGGATGAGAAGATTCCCATGAAACAATTCTTCTTCCTTCGCTAACGCTATCATTAAACCTCCTCCCCTGACTAACCGACTGCCAGGGTTCTGGAAGGGAAACCTGCATCTCAAATATAACCAGAGCCCCCTTCATCTGCGGATAAAAATAACTGTCGCCGGAAAAAAAGAAACCGCTGGAAACTGGGGGGCCTTCGGAGTCTTGGGAAGGATCGTAAAGAATCCCGGAATAATTCAACGTCATTGAAAATGTTTCAGGGCAGATTGCGGAACTACTTTTACTGATCTCGATCCTGACAAGCCCATCGGATTTATATTTGGAGGTTTGCATCTGCCAACCGGCTGGAACCTGGTGCCTGTTCAGCTTCAGGTCGGCATGAAGGTAAAAGGCAAAAGACTCACAGTTATTTTTGTGGGAAGGTTTGAACTGGATAGTGTCTTCTATTCTGGCAAACCGGGACGAGGGTTCCAGTTCTATTTGTAAGTGGTGATGGATCGGGGAAAAAGACCAGACCTCATTGGGAGTCACGAGCAAAGCCAGCATTAAAACCAGCCCAAGAAATAATTGCCCACTTCTTTCACAACTCGGAGGCTGGATCGCCGCGCTCCTTAACAGTCGCTCGCGATGACGACTAGAGGGGATCGATAAAATTTTTTCATTACCCGACGACCGCATCAAGACCTCTTTGGCTTTCTCCTTCGATCCTCACCACCACTTTATTCGGCAGGCAGGCTGAGAGGCGGTCGGCATACTGAATGTATCCCGACTTGATGCAGACCTTGAGTTTGCAAGGGGAGCGGACTATCCTCGCCCTGCCCTGGCTGATCTCCACTTCCGTAGTACCCAGAGGTCCTTGCACCTGGATGACCCGATCTGACAGAAGGGGAAAGCGGGCCACCTGTTTCTCCGCTACCTGGATGACGACCCAATCGCCCCTGTTAAATCCAGTGCCAAAATAATAAAAAAGACCGGCATTGAACAACACCAGCAGGACTATCAGAAATTTGTCGCTCCAGTTCATCGAAAACCAACCCCCCTCAGTCCCCCCTTATCAGGGGGGAAGATCACTTTTTCACAAAAATATTGTCAATCGTTCCAACGCGCATCCCGCAAATGAATTTGAGGATTTTTATGCGATGCAAAATAATTTCTTAACGCATCCAGTCCAGCTAAATAATTGCCGGAGGCAAAAAAGTTTTCTCCCGGCCCATGATAACGACGCACAAACAGGCCAAACCTCTGCGCGGTTCGAACAGCATAATTTTGCTTAAAAACTTCCATCTCCGGCATTCCTTTCACATCGGGAAACTGATCCAGCCGGTGACGCAGGAGGTTCAAAAAACTTTCATCGGTCTCCCATTGTAACGGAGGCAGGAGCGAAACAGAAGAAAACTCCAGCAAGGGTGCATCATCGGTGATCTCACCGGCCCCGGCCAAAAAAAGTGACAGGTGTTTTCCATCGGTAATA
>JAPKCW010000132.1:0-6142 GCA_028822815.1 Nitrospinaceae bacterium
CAAAAAGAACAAAGAACCTATAGAAATCACCTCTGATCGCATGCGGTCTGAAAACGGAGGAGTAAAAATAGTTTTTTCGGGAAACGTAGTGAGTTACCAGGGCGACCTGAAAATCACCTCTGACATTATGGAGATCTACAATACCGAAGACAAAAAAGAAACTGATGAGATTGTGGCCACTGGCAATGTTGTTATTACCCGGGGCACAAAAAGAGCCATTGGAGACCGAGCGGTTTATTTGGACAAATTACAAAAAATAATTTTAACGGGTACACCCCATGCTACCGCATGGGAAGAGGACAATATGATTGAAGGTCGGGAATTGATTTTTCTTATGGAAAAGGACCGGTTTATCGCCAATCAAAGAGTGCGCATGAAAATCTATCCAAAAGATGAAAAAAAGGACCCGAAAAAAAAGTCTCAGCTAACCGATCAAGATCAACTTTCCTCTTCCAAATAAAAAAGTGGCTGGCCTAAGAACCGAAAACCTTATTAAGTCATATCGGGCTCGAAAAGTAGTCAATAGAGTAAGTATTGAAGTTGATCGAGGCGAAATTGTGGGCCTGCTCGGTCCAAACGGAGCAGGCAAAACCACCACCTTTTACATGGTTGTGGGGCTAACCCGCCCTGATGATGGCAAAGTTTTATTAAATGATGAAGATGTCACCTATTTTCCCATGCATGAACGCGCCAGAAGAGGAATAAGTTATTTGCCGCAGGAGCCTTCGGTTTTCAGGAAATTGACGGTGGAAGAAAATATCATTGCGGTTCTGGAGACCCAGAAACTCTCCAGTTTTGACTGCAAAAAAAAGGCTCGCTCGCTTCTTCGCGAACACAACATCCTCCATATAAAAGACTCCAAAGCTTATTCACTTTCTGGGGGAGAACGAAGACGGGTGGAAATTAGCAGGGCCTTGGCCACATCCCCGGTATTTATTCTCTTGGATGAGCCTTTTGCAGGCATCGACCCTATTGCTGTGGCGGATATTCAATCCATTATTTCTCAATTAAAAAATAAGGGCATTGGCGTTTTGATCACCGATCATAATGTCCGGGAAACCTTAAGCATTACTGATCGTGCTTACATTATCAACGAGGGGGAAATCATCTCATCGGGTAAACCGATGGATGTCGCCCAGGATGAAAAAGTGAAGCAGATTTATCTGGGCAACCAGTTTTCATTTTAGGCCGGGAGCAAGCATTTATGGCGATGGAAATGAGAATGAATTTGAACTTGAAAATGAGCCAGAAGCTGGTCATGACGCCCATGCTTCAACAGGCCATCAAGCTTCTGCCCTTGGCAAGAATGGAACTTGCCCAATTGATAAGACAAGAAATTATAGAAAATCCGGTTCTGGAGGAATTACTCGAAGAAGAGAATGAAAATGATCAGGAAAACAGTCAGGAAGAAAAAGAACCGAATGAAGATCTCACCTCCGACAATGAACAGAGTTCAGACTCTCAGGATCAGGAAATCGACTGGGACAGTTATTTTCAAGGCAATATAGATCAGGGCATGTCAGTCGAAAGTTATACTGAAAGGCCCTCTATTGAATCTACACACAAAAAAGAAGCTAATTTAGCGGACCACCTCATGTGGCAACTGGATTTATCCGTTGACTCTGACTTGGATAAATTTATCGGTTCATGCATTATCGGCAACATTCAGAATGACGGATATCTTTGTGCAGATCTGAAGGAAATCGCTGAAATTAGCCAAACGGATGAAGAAAATGTACTGCGGGTTCTAAAAATTATACAGGGTTTTGAACCCGCCGGGGTTGCCGCCCGATCCTTGAAAGAATGCCTGATGATCCAGACCCGCACCCTGTCAGACAAAAACCCCTATGTAGAAATACTCATTGAAAATTATTTAGAACGGCTGGAAGACAGATTCCTGCCAAAGGTTGCCTCTGAATTGAAAATTGATTTAGAGGAAGTTTTAGACGCCTTGAAAACAATCAGGAATTTATGCCCCAAACCCGGACTTTTATTCAGTTCCGAAAGGGTTGACTACGTTGTACCCGACCTCGTTGTAGTACAAACGGAGAAGGGTTACGATGTAGTTCTGAATGATGATGGGGTTCCTAGCCTAAGGATCAGTCCTTACTACCACAACCTGTTAAAGACCACTAAAGAGGGACAAACCAAGGAATATTTGGAAGACAAATACCGGTCTGCTTTATGGCTGATTAAAAGCATAGACCAACGAAGACAAACTATCTATAAAGTCGGGAAAAGTATCGTAAAACTGCAAAAGAACTTTTTAGATGATGGTTTGTCCTATTTGGAACCCATGGTCCTGAAAGATGTGGCCAAAGATATTGAAATGCATGAGTCAACTGTAAGCAGAATCACCACAAACAAATACATAGATACTCCGCAGGGAGTTTTTGAGCTTAAATTCTTTTTCCATAGTGGTATCAAATCCTATATGGGAAGTGCCATGTCCTCCATTCGTGTGAAAAATATGATAAAGGAAATCATCAATGAGGAAAACCAGAGTTCTCCGTTAACAGATGATCAAATGGTTGAAGCGTTAATGAGGAAAAATGCTAAAATAGCAAGAAGGACTATTACAAAATATCGAAAAGAACTGAATATTCCACCTGCAAGTAAGAGAAAAAAATGGTTTTAATTTGCCCTGCCTTATAGTAAT
Organism: Nitrospinaceae bacterium; assembly: GCA_028822815.1. Lineage (GTDB taxonomy): Bacteria > Nitrospinota > Nitrospinia > Nitrospinales > VA-1 > LS-NOB. The sequence goes on from JAPKCW010000132.1 coordinate 2,660, forward strand.
TTATGCTCCTTCTTAGCGAGCCTTAATCAAAATATACTGTTTGACGCTTTTCTTGGAGAACTCGATGAAACTGACTGTAGCTGGACGAAATATTGATATCACGGATGGAATCCGTGAGCATTTGCAAAAAAAAATGGATAAGACCATCAAGGAACTAGGAGAAAAAGCAGATGTCCACGTGGCACTTCATGTAGAGAAGCACAGACATTTTGCAGAGATCACACTAATAACAAAGGGGTTTACGGTGCATAGCCAGCACGAGACCGACGACCTCTATGCTTCGATGGATAATGCCCTGCTAAAAATTGAAAAACAATTAAGAAAACATAAAGAAAAAGCTCAGGACCTTAGAATGAAAGAAGGCTCACAGTCCAAACTGGAAAGTCAGGGCTGAGCCGACCTTATCCTCAATTCGCTCTCAATAAAATGAAAATAGATGATATTTTAAAAAAGGACTCCATTATTGCCAATCTGGCCGGAACCAATAAGGAAGAAGTCCTCCGTGAAATAACCGGTTTCCTGCAAGAACTGGGTTTAATCAAAGACAAAGAAATCTTGTTTAATACGCTAATGGAAAGGGAAAAGCTGGGAAGCACCGGAATTGGTGAAAATGTAGCCATCCCGCACGGAAAATCTGATGAGCTTTCCCAGATCGTTACTGTCTTTGGGCGTTCCTTAAATGGGGTGGACTTTGAGTCCCTTGACCAAAAGCCTGTCCATTTTGTATGCATGGTCATTGCACCCTCTAATTCGACTGGACAACATTTAAAAGCTTTGGCCCGCATTTCAAGACTTTTCAAAAACCAGAGTTTGCGCGAAGGCATTCTAAAATTGCAGGATGCTAATCAAATCTATTCACTTCTCCTTGAAGCAGACTCTAAATTTATATAATTGACCATGAAAGGCATTGCCGTATCAAAAGGGGTCGCAATCGGGAAAGCGTATCTGCTTGACTCAAGCAAGTTCTGTATTATCAAGCATCAGCTTAATGAACTTGAAGCGGAAAAAGAGATTGTGCGCTTTCGCGAAGCAATTGAAAAAACCAAGCTCCAAATGACGGAGATAAAAAAACGAGCTAAAAAAGTTTCCGATAAATATGCAGTTATTTTAGATACTTACAGCCTGCTTCTCGATGATGACATTCTGGTTAACGATACCATCGAAAATATCAAGAAACATAAAACTAATGCCGAGTGGGCTCTCACACAAACTTTAAACAATTTTCTAAAACTGTTTGACAATATCAACGATGAATACTTGAAGGGGAAAAAAGACGACCTTGACCTGTTAGTCCAGTCTATTCTGAAAAACCTCATTGGCCATTCCCAGGAGTCTCTGTCTGATATCCAGGAGCCGGTAATTATTGTAACCCATTCCCTTAGCCCTTCAGACACCATCATGATGCCCAAAAACTTTGTCAAAGGCATGGCCACCGAGGCAGGGGGAAAAACATCCCATGTTGGTATATTTGCCGCAGCTTTAGGAATACCTGCAATCACGGGAATTAAAGGGCTCACTTCAAGTATTAATTCCGGCGATCAAATTATTGTTGATGGCATTGACGGCGAGGTCATCATAACCCCCCCCAGCGAAATATTACAACACTACGCTAAAAAACAGGAAAACTATCGTAAGTACGAAGAAAGGTTATTAGCCAATATCCATCAGCCGGCAGAAACACTCGATGGACATCAGGTTAAACTGTTGGCCAATATTGAATCCAATCAGGAAGTTAAAGCCCTGCATAAGTTTGGGGCCGAGGGGGTAGGACTTTACCGCACAGAATTTCTTTATTTCGCGGCACCGACCTTGCCTGGGGAAAGAGAGCTCTATGAAAATTTTAAACTGGTTGTCCATGAAATGGACTCCAAACCCGTTGTCATTCGCACCCTGGATATCGGGATGGATAAGCAGTTTGGCGATGTCAGTAACAGCGATGAAGACAATCCCGCCTTGGGACTTAGAGGTATTCGCTTGTCCCTGGCCAGCCCCCAGTTATTGACAGATCAAATAAAGGGAATCTTGAGAGCAAGTTTTTATGGAGATGTGAAAATTCTCTACCCCATGATCTCTTCGGTGACGGAAATAATTCAGGCCAACAAAATCCTGGAAGACGCAAAAAACGATTTAAGAAAAGATCAGATTCCATTTGATGAGGAAATCGAGGTTGGCGCCATGATAGAAACCCCGGCGGCCGCCATCTGCATTGATCATATTCTTAAGGAAGTGGACTTTATTAGTATTGGCACTAACGACTTAATCCAATATCTTCTGGCCGTAGATCGTGTAAATGAAAACGTTGCCCATCTTTATCAACCCTTTCACCCTGCAGTATTAAGATCGTTAAAAAATATTATTCGGTCGGCTGAAGACGCAGGCATAAAGGTTTCAATTTGCGGCGAACTTGGGGGAGACCCGATGGCAACAATGCTTTTATTGGGCCTGGGAAAACTAGATGATTTGAGCATGGAACCCCATGCGATTCCAAAGGTAAAAAAGATCATTCGCACCATCCGGCTTGATGAAGCACGCCAGTTGGCCGATGATGTTTTAGAGATGAGCTCCCCAGAAGAAATAACATCTTTCATTACGAATGAAATGAGGATTCGATTTCCAGAAGATTTTGACCGAGACCTTAGTTTTGAAGAAAAATTAAGCTCCACCTGAAAATGAATACCACTATGAAACTAATAGATGAAACTAATATTTGTTTAGCTTATTTTTAATCTTTCAACTAAAAGGGAAATCTTAATGAACCCAGGTAATTATTTATTCACTTCAGAATCTGTTTCGGAAGGACACCCTGACAAGATAGCGGACCAGATTTCTGATTCTATTTTGGACGCAATACTAGTGCAGGATCCAAAAGCAAGAGTTGCTTGTGAAACAATGATCACTACCGGCTTCGCTGTAATTGCCGGAGAAATTTCCACTAAATGTTATGTGGACATTCCTAAAATTGTCAGGAAAACCATAAAAAATATCGGGTTCTCCCATTCCGACATGGGTTTTGATTTTGAAACTTGCGGGGTAATGGTCGCCCTGGATGAACAATCTGGAGATATAGCTCAAGGGGTTGACGATGACATACGCGAGCAAGGAGCCGGAGACCAAGGAATGATGTTCGGTTATGCCAGCGATGAAACCTCGGAAATGATGCCCGCACCCATTATGTATGCACATAAACTGGTACGCAAACTCGCTGAAACAAGGAAAAAGGGGGCACTCCCCTATTTGAGACCTGACAGCAAATCACAGGTTTCAATCAGGTATGAAAACAACAAACCTGTCTGCATTGAAACAGTCGTCATTTCGACCCAGCATGCTCCCAACGTCTCCACAAAGCAAATCAGGGCCGATATCACCGAACTTGTTATCCAAAAAGTTATCCCGAAAAAACTGCAACATAAAAAGATGAAAATCCATATCAATCCAACGGGGCGCTTTGTAATAGGCGGCCCACATGGCGACTGCGGCTTAACA
>JAPKCW010000133.1:0-6130 GCA_028822815.1 Nitrospinaceae bacterium
GGGCGGTGATACCCCTGCGGGGCATGCGTGATGTCCTCTTCACTTGCTCCACGGTAAAAATTCCCTCCACGACTTTTTTGCGGTCAGTATTGTGGCAAGGTATTCTTTCTCATAAACGATGGGATATTGCCTGAGCGTTACCAGAAACCCATCTGCAGGAGCGGTGATCTCTTCCAGTCGTTTGCCGCTGTACAGGTCTCTGATTTCCCCTATCGTTTGGCCTTGTTGGATTGGGCTTCCCACCTTTACTTCTTTCAGAAACATTCCTGCTGTTGTGGCGAGAACGGCAACTTCATCTTCAGGCTGGTAAAACCGGGGTGGAAAATTTTTAGCGGGTTTTATTTTTCTTTTGTCTTTCAGGATTTTCTCCGCGACCATAAAATTGACTATGCCCTGAAACAAGGTTTCGCATTGCGGCAGGTTCACGGTTCGGGGTGATCCGGACGACAGGGTAACGGCCACCATGTCCTGCCATTGTGAATACAAGTTGACCTTGGGAGATTCGTTCAGCTTTCGTACGGTTTCTATTTTCAGATCGCGGCACAACTTTTTGATTCTTCCATCCAGCTTTAAAGTCTGGATATGCGGGGCATCTTCATAATGCGGTAGAGCGGATTGCAGGATAATGCCCCAGTAGGAATCTGCCGTATGTTGCAAAACGGCTGAGGCCAGGGCTTCGCTGGTTTCGCCTTGCGGGTTTCCGGGAAAAGCCAGGCCCATATCCATGCCGTCATACGGCCATAACCGCGACCCGGATTGAATGGCGTTCAGGTTGACCACCGGGAAACTGATGACCTGGCCTTTGAGGGTGTAGTTGGGGTCACTGCCTTCGACCACATTGTCGAGAAACTGGGACAGGCGTGAACTCAGGACCATTCCGTTCAAATGGTCCCCGTGCAGGCCGCTGACGATGGCAAGGGTTTCATTGCCGGATTTCCCCCAGGTGTTTTTATAAAGGGTCAACGGGGCGCCGAACGGAGTTGGAATGGTGAGGACTTTTTCTTTCATGGTTTAAACGGTTCCTCTGTAGCGATACGGGCCAGCGGCGCGCCTTTTCCGGTGAGCGGATGTTCCCGCAGGGTGAATAGCAAACCGGAGCAGGGAGAACGGACTTCTTCCAGCACATGGTCTGGACCTATCAGGTCGCCGATTTTTTCTCCTTCATTCAACATTTGCCCCACTTCTGCCTGTTTGACGAACAACCCTGCATTTTGGGCCTGGATCACGGCCACCTGATCGGGTTGCACTATCCTTGGCGGCGCGATTTTTGTCAGGGGTTCGCCGCAATCGATTGTCCCAGTTTGCTGGAGCAGGTTGAGGATGCCCAGAATAATCTGCTCGCAATAATTTTTGTGAATGCGCAGGCAGATTCCGCTTTCAATAACCAGAGTGGGAATTTTGGCCTGGTTCAGGTTGTATCCCAAAGTGGACTCAAAAATCTCGGCATGGGGGTGGACCCAGACCAGGTCGACATTACAAAGTTTGGCCAGTGGAACCAGCTTTTTTTCAAAGTCCTTGATAATGCGGATTTGCGGCAGTTCCATCAGGTGGAGATTGCTGGCATGGAAATCGACTACCAGATCGGAGTTGGATTTTAGATCTTCCAATAGGGTTCTGGAGGCCTCAGTGACCAGAGAAGGCGCGTTTGTTTCACCAAAGGTGCGATTGATATCGACGGAAAAAAAGGGCCACAGCCGGGTTCCCGTTTCGAGGGCCTGCGGGTTTACTGCCGGGTAAATATGGACTTCTCCTTTAAAGGCGTTTTGTTCTTCCAGAATTTTTAGAGTTTCCATCAGCCGGTGGCAAATATACAGTCCTTCCAGTTCGTCGCCGTGCAGTCCGGCAACCAGCGAGACGCGCTTTGCCGGTTTGGCTGATTGCGAGGGACTAAAAGTGTGCCGGATGATTTCAACCGGAGGCCCGACAGGGGTTTTAACGGAGAAGATACATTGGCTTAGCATGGAAAGGGCGGGTCAGGAAGCGTTGGGTTTATGTTTTTTAGCGGAAATTTTCATGCTGTCGATTTTTCTTTTAAGGGTGTTGCGGTTGATGCCCAGCGCCTTGGCAGTTGCGACCTGTTTGCCGGAGTATTTGCTTAGAAGAATTTCAAAAAGGTGTTTTTCAACTTTTTGAATGAGCGTTTCATAAAGCGTTCCTTCTTCTGCATTGTTATGTAAAAGAAAGTCTTGAATCAACTGGTTCAAGCGTTCATCCCATTGTCCGTCATCGTCGCTGGCGTTGTCTTCCTGCAGGTGGGGAGGCAGGTGTTCCGGCAGGATGGGGCCGGAAAGAGCCAGCATCAAGGCGCGCTTGATCACGTTTTCAAGTTCCCGGATGTTTCCGCTCCAGTGATAACGGCTCAGGATGCGCTCGACATCGGGAGAGAGATAGACCTTGCCGCGCGAAAGCGTTTTGGTGTAACGGTGAATAAAATGATTGGCGAGAAGGGACACATCTTCCAACCGTTCCCGGAGCGGCGGCATATCAATTTGGATGACGTTGAGACGGTGAAACAGGTCTTCGCGAAACCGTTTCAGGTTCATCATGTCCTCCAGGTTCTGGTTGGTTGCGGCAATGACCCGGACATCAACGGTGATCGGGTTTTTCCCGCCCACCCGGTAGAATTCATTGTTTTGCAGGACGCGGAGGATTTTGGCTTGCAGGGCCAGTTCCATATCACCGATTTCATCGAGGAACAGGGTGCCTCCATCGGCCAGCTGGAATTTCCCCATTTTAGTTTCTACGGCCCCGGTGAAGGCGCCGCGTTCGTGGCCGAACAGTTCCGACTCTAAAAGTTCGCGGGAGATGGCGGCGCAGTTGATGCAAATAAAGGGCTTGTCTTTACGGTGAGAGTATAGATGTAATGTGTTGGCAACCATTTCCTTGCCGGTTCCGCTTTCCCCTGTTATCAGCACGGACAGGTCGGAGCCCGCGAACTTGCCAATGGTCTTGAAGATTTCCTGCATGTGCTTGCCTTTGCCAATAATCGCGGAAGTGGTGGACGTGTCGCCGACTTCCTGGCTCTGGGTGGACAAGGCGGAGGCAGGGGCTGAAATGGACCGGGCCGTTTCTACCTGGTCGATCAAACGGAAAATCTGATCGAAATCAAAGGGTTTGGTGATGTAGTCGTAGGCCCCGAGCCGCATGGCCTCGATGGTGTTGTTCATGGTGTCCTGGGCGGTCATCATCACCACTTTCAAGTCAGGGGAAACTTTACGGGTTTGCTCGAGAAGTTGTAGCCCATCGGTTTCTTCCATGAAAATGTCCGAAAACATCATCAGGTACTGATTGGAGGTCAGTTTATCCAGAGCTTCTTCACCGGATGAGGCGGTGTGAACAATATAATTTTTCTTTTCGATCCCTTTTTTCAGGACCCAGAGAATATTTTTCTCGTCATCGACGATCAGGATTTTATTCTGCTTTTCTGTCATGTTTTTATCTTATCATTTCTGCCGGGTGGGAAGAAACACTTGCACCGTGGTGCCCAAACCTTTTTCGGAGGTGATTTTAATTTTTCCATGATGGTCTTCGACGATTTTCAGGGAAATGGCAAGCCCTAAGCCGCTTCCCTTTGTTTTCGTGGTGTAAAAGGGGGTGAACAGTTTTTTCTGGGTTGGCTCATCCATGCCTTTTCCGGAATCGATGATTTCGACCACGATACTCTGCTGCGGAAGGGGGGAAGAGACGGCCTTGACCGCATACCCTGAACCGACCCGGGTGACGATCTGGATCTTGCCCTCTTTTCGGGATGCTTCAATGGCATTTTTGATGAGGTTGAGAAACACTTGCTTCAACTGGTCTTCATCGGCCTCGATGGGTGGCAGGCTGGGGTCATAAATTTGTTCAAATCTGCCCTTTTTTCGGGTGAGGGTGTCTTTTTCGAGCATCAGGATTTCTTCCAGGACTTTATGGATATTGGTGCTTGCCATTTTCAGATCCAGGGGCCGGGTCAGGTCCATCATTCTTTTTACCATTCGGTCTATCCGGTCCACTTCGGATACCACAACATCGAGATATTCCTGGTGCGATTTGTTTTTGATTTCCTGGCGCAGTAGCTGGGCCGATCCGCGAATGCCACCTAGTGGATTGCGGATTTCATGAGCCATGCCCATTGTGACGGCTCCCAGGTTATTGAGGTGATCTGTTGGCCTTTGTCGTTCTTCCAGCTCGCGAATCAGGCTCATGTTTTTGATCAGGATGACCACGCCTTGAATGGAGTCGTCCGACTCCAAAAAGGGCGACAGGGTCAGATTGACCGGGAACCGGGAAGAGGGGGTGTTACGCATGCCTTTCGCCTCCACATCGTGGTAGCAGGCTCCGGTTACCAGGACTTTTCGGACTTTGTCGAGGACATGCGGTTGCCGGGGAAACAGTTCTTCCAGGCCGCGGTGGATGAAGGAGTCGCGGGACCGGTGAAACCACTCCTCCACAATCAGGTTGCTCTCCTGAATGGTCAACGAGGAGGAAACGAGCAGAACCCCGTCTATGATGGAATAAAAAATATTCTGGTGCAGGTGTTCGGGGTCGTTCATCGTGCCCGTTCCAATTTATTTAGAACCCTTTTTGGATTTTCCCCCTGAGCTCGGGGTCGTTCATTGTGCTCGTTGCAATTTATTTGGAGCCCTTTTTGGCCTTACCCCCTGAATAAGGATTTTTTTGCGAGGGTTTTTTAGCCGGGGCCGCCGGTTTAGCGGGGGCAGGGGTTTTGGCAGAAGAGGCTTCTGTGGAGGAAGCGGATGCCGGGGTCTCGGACGACGACCCCCCTTTGCCCTGCTTGCTTTCTTGTTCCCAGCCCTTCTTGCGCGCTTCGGAAGGGTATTCAGAAGTATACCATCCCGAACCTTTAAGAATAAACCCGGAAGCGGAAACCAGGCGACGGACTTTTCCGTTGTCTTTGTCGTTACAACCCAGGCCCTGACAGGTCTTTAAAGGTTTTGCGGAAATCGCTTGTATGGCCTCAAAGGTGACTCCGCATTTATCGCATTCGTATTCGTAAATCGGCATAACTCAAAATCTCCGGCGATTGCTAAAATGTGTTTTTTTTGAAGTTTATAAAATGTAAAAGCTGAAATGGCAAGGTGTGGGTTTTATTTTCCGGAAATTAACTCCGTTAAACCCGGGTAAGCCATTCCTGGAATTTGGGATGGGCACCGCGAACCACTTCAAAAAATGTTTTCTGGATCTGGTCGGTGATCGGGCCCTTTTTGCCCAAGCCGATAACGCGGCTGTCCACTTCGCGAACGGGTGTGATTTCGGCGGCGGTTCCGGTCAGAAATACCTCTTCCGCGATATAGAGTTCATCGCGGGTGATGAGTCTTTCTTCCAGGCCGATTCCGAGATGGTCACAAATTTTGATCACGGCGTCACGGGTGATTCCATCCAGGTTGGAGCAGGCCAGTGTAGGGGTATGTAATTTTCCCTTGGAATAGATAAATATATTTTCCCCCGACCCTTCTGAAACGTAGCCCGAAGGGTCCAGAAGAATTGCCTCATCGTAACCGTCCCGGACGGCCTCTGCCTTGGCCATGATAGAATTGATGTAGTAACCACAGGCTTTGGCTTTGGTCATGGTAACGTTGACATGGTGCCGGGTGAAGGAAGACAGGCGGACACGGATGCCCTTGTCCAGGCCATCTTCTCCCAGATACGTGCCCCAGGGCCAGGCGGCGATGGCGCAACGGACATCGACTCCTTTTGGGTTGAGCCCCATTTTATTATCGCCCAGAAATATGATGGGGCGGATGTAGCATTCCTCCAGCTTATTTTCCCGCACGACGTTGAGTGTCGCGTCAAAGATCTCTTTGTTGGAAAAAGGCACCTCAATGCCGAGAATGACGGCAGACTGAAACAGTCGGTCGATATGCTCCTGCAGACGGAAAATGGCCGATCCGTTATCCTTGGAATTGTAGCAACGAATGCCTTCGAAAACCCCGAACCCGTAATGCAGGGTATGGGTGAGGACATGGACATTGGCTTCGTGCCAGGGAACCATTTTCCCATCCATCCAGATTTTTTCAGACTTTTCCAAGAGGACCTCTTAAGTGCGGTATTTGTCAGGTTAGGGATAAAAACAGGCTAAGGTTAAATATTATTGGGCCTTAGCCATAAAATCAAGCCAAATAAATCCATT
>JAPKCW010000134.1:0-6019 GCA_028822815.1 Nitrospinaceae bacterium
AACTTAAGGGGCTACCATAAGTCCCTTAGGTTCGAAGCGATTCTATAGTACCTACTGATATGCCCCTAGATTTATAGACACCTTGTAGAGTAAAACCTAACCAAGGAGTTTATGATGTCAAAAGGGATACGTTATACAGAAGAGTTTAAAAGAGATGCTGTTTCTCAGGTTACGGATCGGGGTTATTCGGTCAAAGAGGTGTCTGCTCGGTTGGGCGTTAGCACCAAGTCGCTGTATGATTGGATCAGGCTATATCAAAAACCGGAAAGCGTGCGTCTTAAGGAAACAGATCAGGTACGAGAGAACCACCGATTAAAGGCAGAAGAAAAATATAACGCAGGGGGAAGACATTAGAGTATTGCGCTTGAGTGTTCGGTCTGCTTTATGGGCAATGCAGTGCTGGCCCCACGCCGAGTGGTTGCTATTTGATTTTGAACGGAGTAAAATTTCGTTTCTTATATGGTTTTGAGGATGTTCGGTAATGCGACTTGCTGTTTTTCTAAGTTTGTTTTTGCTCGGATTTCAAGTTTCCATAGCGTGGGGGCTTAGTCCTGAACAATGGTTTCAGGAGGGCAACCGGTTTAGTTCAGAGGGACGGTTTGAAGATGCGGCGAAAGCTTATCAGAAGTCTATTTCCGGTAATCCCTTGTCTCCAGTGACTCACTATAACCTGGGAATTGCCTACAAGAACTTGATGCAGTTGGACCAGGCGGCAAAGTCTCTTGAAAAGGCTGTGGAGTTGGAGCCTGTTAATATGGACATCCGGGTTACCTTGGGCAGTGTGTACAATCTCCAGGAACGATGGGCCGATGCGATCGGGCAACTGAATATTGTGGTCCACCGCAAAAAGGGGGATGCCGAGGCGCATGGAAACCTGGGGTGGGCCTATTACAATTATAAAAAGGGGCCGCCATTTAAGAAAATGGTGATTCTCAACCTGTCCCATGCGGTGAAATTGTTTGAAGGGCAAAACCTGCCTGAGGCCGCAGAGGCGACACGAAAAATTCTTGAAGAGGCCCGGAATAAATTTGGGCGTTCATTAATCCAATAAGCAGGATTATTTGAGGACATTATGAGCAAGATTATTACTATCATACCCACACGCAGTGAACATACCCTCACGTTCAAGGTGGATCATGATTTATTGCCTTATGGCAAAAGCCTGCCTTTTTCCGAGCCGGAGACGGCTGAACTTCACCCTATGGCAGAGGCTTTGATGGCCATACCGGGGGTGAATAGTGCCTGGATCATGGCAGACGAAATCATGGTTACCAAAGAACCAGATATGCGCTGGGCCACCGTAAAACCGAAAGTGATGGAAACAATCCGCGCAGTCCACTAGCCACTACTAGGCTCCGGCGAGCCGCCGGGGCCAACTAGCAATAGATTTCTTCGGCTGAACAAGTTCTTGCTAGTTGCCAGGTTTAAAATATTCTTTAAATGCGCGGGTCAGGGATTCATGATCTTTTGTTCCCGCCATTTCGCGGATGGAATGCATGGACAGCATGGGGTTTCCCACATCCACAGTGCGGATTCCCAAGTTGGCGGCCGTGATCGGGCCAATGGTGCTTCCGCATCCCAAGTCAGACCGCACCACAAATTTTTGTACCGGTACTTTAGCTTTCCTGCATAACGATTCAAACCAGGCGCTTGATACCCCATCTGTGGCATAGCGTTGCCCGGCGTTGCTTTTGATCACCGGTCCTGCGTTAATGATCGGCATATGTTGGGCATCATGTTTGTCTGAATAATTAGGGTGGACGGCGTGGGCCATATCGGCGGATATAAAGAGCGATTTGGCCAGGGCTCTTAAAAAAACTTCCCTTTCTTTATTCAGGGTGATTCGCTCCAATACATCTTTCAGGAAAGGGGAGCCTGCCCCTTGCGCGGTTTCACTGCCGACTTCTTCATGATCGTAAAATGAGACCACCCTTGTTGCCGGGTCTTTCATCGTAGATTCTGCCAACGCATGCATGGCCGAATGGCAACTGGCGAGATTATCCAGCCGACCGGAGAAAATAAATTCTCCTTCCGGGCCAGCAAGGGTTCCTGGTTGCGTATCATACAAAGACAACTCCATCCCTATAATATCGGCCTGCTTGCATTTCAGTTCGCGAGCGATCATTTTTTTAAGAATCTCATCGGGAGCGGATTTTTTTTGTAAAGAAAAAATGGGAGGCAGATGGTTTTGCGCGTTGAGAATCAGTCCCTTTTTATTGACGTCGCGGTTCAGGTGAATAGCTAACTGTGGGATGCGTAATAAAGCTTGCTCAAAGCGGATCAATTTGGAAATGGGTTTTTTCTTTCCAGCTAAAATTACACGCCCGGCGAGCGATAAATCCCGGTCCGTCCAGGTGGAAAGAAGTACTCCTCCATACACCTCCACTCCCAGTTGTAGATAACCACTTTTGGCATAGCCTGCATGCGGCTTTAGCCTGAGGTTTGGACTGTCTGTGTGAGCGCCGATGATTTTAAATCCTTCGCTGACGTCAGACCCCACCGCAAATGCGATCAGGGAGGAATCGTTTCGGGTAAGAAAATATCTTCCATTCGGGACAAGTTTCCATGTATCGGTTTCTTTCAACTCATTAAAGCCCTTATCGGAAAGGGCGCAGGCCATTTCATGCACGGCATGGAAGGGCGTGGGAGACCGGTCGATAAATTCCAGCAGGTTATGAATCGTTTTGTTTTCTTTTTTCATATGAGGTCTCCAAATGTACTAAACAATGCGTAAGAGAACGGTTGAGCCGGTTTAATAGGGCATCATAAAAATCGTCTTCTGCCATGAGCCCGCCCCTTGAAACAAAGGGCGGGGGAATTGCCAAAACGAAAAATATAAAACTATTAGAATTCTCTTTTAAGTTGTTTTGGTTTCTGGCAAGTTTTGCGAGAGCCGTGGGTGAGCAATAAGTTAACCTCTTGTAACTTATTGTTTTACCCAGGGACCCTGGCACGAATCCGGATCCCGGTAAAATATAGTATATTTTGGTTTTGCTGTTTACTGAGAGTCCTGTAAAATAAAATTCCTTTTTGGGGAATATTTTATCATGGGTCTTTTAATCAAAGCCGATTTTAAAAAGAAGCTGGACATCGAACTTTATAGGTTTGATCCCAAAAATCCCAAGCCAGAATACCATGCCAAAATATTTTGTGACATGTTTTCCCGGTTCCCGCAGTTCAAGGCCCATGTTGCGGCCTATATCGAAAGGAACTATTGTATCGTGGTCAACGACGAAGACCATTCCGATCCCAAATCCCTCCTCAACACTTTAAATCCTGATGAAGTCAGCAAGCTGAATGAATGGGTTTTACTGCGTAACAAACCCGGCACTGTAGTCCGAAAAAAATAATCCTGCAGTTAAAAATTTTCCACGATTGAGAGAGGGGCTTCCAAGCCAGCAACAATCCTTAAAACCTTAAAAATTTAGGGTTTAACTAAGTCGAGATTTAGTGTAAAAATAAATTGTCTTGAGTTTATATTGTTGTTAATGGTGAGATGCCATGGCAGACGATAAACAGAAGTCCATTAAAATCCTTGTTGTTGAAGACGATGAGGCTTCACGGACAATCATCGCGCGGTTTTTAGATCAGATGGGTTTCTCAAACTTGATTTTGGCTGAAAATGGCAAAGTGGCTCTTGATAAACTTAAACTGAACCAGGCCGATTTGATCATATCGGACTGGCGGATGCTTGATATGGATGGACAGGAGTTTTATTGGACAGCTAAAAATGAAGGCCTTCTTGGTAAGGCTCCGTTTTTGATGGTGTCTGCGGAAAACGAAAGAGGCAAGGTCATTGAGGCATTGCGGGCTGGAGTGAATGACTACATTGTGAAACCGGTGAGTTTTAAAACACTGCAGGACAAAATTGAAAAACTTCTAAATTTCCAAGAGTAAATCTTTCTTTAAAAAAATTCTTAGTGTACTAATTAGAGTTAAGGCATGAAAATAGCGGAGAGTGTTTCAGCCGCCGATGGCGTGCATGGCGCGGGTGGGGCGTTCGAAATCTTCCAGATTAATTTTGTGGCCGGGTTCTTTGACCAGAACCGCTTGGTTGATGGCCTCGGCGATAGTGGCATCGGTTGCGCCGGATCGGATCAGTTCTTTCAGATCGGTTTCATCGGTTGAGAACAGGCAGGTCCTGAGTTTGCCGTCCGCCGTCATGCGGATGCGGTTGCAATGGTCGCAGAACGGATTGCTGACCGCCGTGATAACGCCGATTTTTCCTTTGCCATCGGCGAAGCTGTATTCGCTGGCCGGACCGATTTCCAAAGAATTGTCGATCGGTACCAGTTCGTATTTCTCCTTGATGAGATCGATAATCTCATGTCCGAACAAGACTTTGTCACGCTCCCAGACTTTATCTGCGTCCAAAGGCATGAACTCGATGAAACGGACCTCGAAGCCATCGGAGCGGCCATATTCAATCAAGCCCATGATCTCGGTTTCAGAAAAATTGCGCACTGCTACGGCGTTGATCTTGATCGACTTGAATCCGACATTACGAGCCGCATCCAAACCATCCAAAACCGCTTGCAGGCAGTCCCTGCGATTGACATCGCGGAACTTTTCCGGGTCGAGCGAATCCAGGCTGACGTTCAGCCTTTTTAATCCGGCATCCAACAGGCTTTGTGCCTGATCTTTGAGGAAATAGGCGTTGGTGGTCATGGCGATATCGTTAATGCCCTCCACCTTATCGATCATTTTGATTAGAGTCGGCAGGTCTTTTCTCATCATCGGTTCGCCACCGGTCAGGCGAATACGGTTGATTCCTAATTTGGAAACGACCGTCACCACGCGGTGGATTTCCTCAAACGTCAGCAGGTTGCTTCGGTCCATGAATTCTACGTTATCCGCCGGCATGCAATAGGTGCAACGAAAATTACAGCGGTCGGTAACGGAAATTCTAAGGTTGACGATGGTTCGTCCCATCCCATCGACAAGTTTGGGTGAATCGCTGGTCATCGAGAAGTCCTTGTGGTCTAGGGGCGTCTGCCGGTATTGCTGTACGAGCCGACAATTGAGCCGAGTTTAAGTGTAGCTAAATTATAGCTTTTTTAGCCTGTGGATGTATAGGATAAGTTTGATCCCCTGGTACCCCTTCGGGGTATGCGAAATATCTCCTTCAGTAACCTTCATGCCCTGTGATATTCTACCTAAGCTCTCGTGCCCCGAAGGGGTAGAAGGGTAAAGGCAAGTGAAGAGAGATATCACGCAGGGGAAGCAACTGGAAAATGACTTATTGGGCCGAGAAAACTTTTTCTAGCTAAATAAAGCCATTGCTCACTGAGTCCAGCGTCACGCTGGTGAAAATTAAAGAACTTTACCCCGCGAAATGCATCTTAAAACTATTGAAAAGGTTGTATTTGGTATATAGTTATGGATACAGGTCCTTTTTGGATAGTTGGGGGTACCCAGGGCTTTTAATCAGATAAAGCTTTTAAACTTAAGGATTTATTCATGTCTGTCGCAGAAGAAAAATTTTCGCTGAATTTTGAGGAAAAGGCCACGGCGATTAAACACCGTGGTGCTTATTATCAGGAAGATGCGAGTGAGAAGGGTATGGCGCTTCTCGAAGCCAAGTTTAAAGACACAAAGCTGTATTGGCTGGTGGATTTAAAGGAAGATCGCATTTTCAGCGCCCGGTTTTTCGCTTATGGGGGCAAGGTGTCTTTGGTAATTGGCGAAACGCTCTGTACCATGGTTGAAGGGTTGACTGTGGATGAAGCGTGCTCACTTTTAAAAACCGATGTGGAAGCTAAGCTTCGTGACGAACCGGAAGTGCCTGCTGTTCCCGAATCCAAAATGAAGGCTTTCGATACGGTTGAAGAATTGCTGAAAACTGCTAAGGAGCAGTATCCCTCGGCGAAAGGAGTTGCTATTGCCAGCGCATCCATTGATAAAGCCGATTTTCAATCCACTACTGAGTTGAACCTGGTGGCCCAGGCTTGGCTGGGATTGACCAAGGATGAGCAGAAGGAACAAATAGAGATTGTTTTGGATGAGCATATCCGCCCGG
>JAPKCW010000004.1:0-24175 GCA_028822815.1 Nitrospinaceae bacterium
AAATCAACCCGAACATTTTACCACTAGGCGTGGGGCCAGTGTGCGTGATATCTCTTCCTTAGCCTTCATGCCCTGAAAGGGTACAATTGCTCTCTGGCGAACAAAAATTTATCTCGGCTGAAAGGGCCATTGCTTTCTGCCGCCGGCGGCTCGCCGGTCACGCTGGTCACGTCTAGTGGTTGACTCTGCAAGGTCAGGCAGGCAAAATAGCCGTTGATTGAATCTTCCGAAAAACCAGATTCGCTTTTCTCATTAATTTATTCTTAACCCAGCAAGGATCCATTCATGGCAAAGACAAAGAGCAAACGAGATGATACCCACCAATGTGAAAAATGTCTTCCGGCTTATTGTTGCAATTATTTCGCGTTTGGAATTGATGAACCTGAGGACCGACGGGATTATGAAAGTTTATTGTGGAAAATTGCCCATGAAAACGTTTCGTTTTATATCTACCGGAAAGACTGGTACATCATGATCCACAGCCGGTGCAATTTTTTAACGCCGGACAATAAATGTGCCATCTATGAACACCGGCCTTACATGTGTCGCGAGCACAGCACGGAATCCTGCGAATACACCGGCGATGACTACGGCTTCACCGAGCATTTCAAGAGTTATGATGATCTTTTGATTTATATCAAGGAAACTACGAACTTCAGGTTTAAGCAGGAACCAACCGGGGTACCGCCAAACTGCCTATAGGTAGGGGCAACTGGGCAAAGGCAAATCAAGCCGAGAAAAACATTTGCTCACCAGAGAATGCAATTGCACACTGGCCCCACGCCCAGTGGCGGTTATTTCTTTTTCTTATCTTCTGGTTTGTCTTTTTTGGCGGGTTCTTTTTTCGAATCGGATTTCTTTTTATCAGCGGGGGCTTTGTTTTTTTTGGGTGCCGATTCTTTTGCTTTAGGTTCCGCTTTCTTCTTTTCAGTCACTTTTGGCTTGGTGTCTTTCGCTTCTTTTTTCGGTGCGGTTTTTTCTTTAGAAGAAACCTTCGCCTCGCCCTCACGGTCTACCAGTTCGATAAATGCCATGGGCGCATCATCCCCCTTGCGGTGACCGATACGAATGATCCGGGTATATCCACCCGGCCGATTGGCGTAACGTTCCGCAAGCGGACCAAACACCTTTTGCACAGCTTCTTTGGCAGGAGCCAGTTTGAAAGCCTGGCGGCGGGCGTGAAGCGTACCTTTTTTCCCCAGCGTAATTGTTTTTTCCACCTTGCCCCGCAGTTCTTTGGCTTTCGCTAAAGTGGTACTGATACGCTCCCTTTTAATAAGAGCCTGAACAAGGTTTCTGAACAATGCTTTCCGGTGAGCGGAGGTCCGCCCGAATTTTCTACCTGCTTTTAAATGCCGCATTGATTTTTATCACTCCTGTTATGACTTCACCGAACAAGACTGCTAAAGCTCGGCTTCTATATCAATTTCTTTTTTCTTCTGGGCCTGGCTGATTTGCTTGAGGTCTTCTTCATCGACTTTCATTCCCAAATGAAGCCCCATGTCCTCTAAAATTTCCTTAATTTCATTCAGCGATTTCCGGCCGAAGTTTCTTGTTTTCAGCATTTCGCCATCGGTTTTTTGAACCAGTTCGGCGATGGTCTGTATGTTGGCATTTTTAAGACAATTGTAGGAACGCACAGACAGTTCGAGCTCTTCCACACATTTGGCCATATTTGCCAGCATCTTCTGCTTTTTCTCGTCCACTTGTGGCTGTACGGGTTCCGGCTCTTCATCAAAATTGATAAAGATCTGCATATGATCTTTAACGATCTTGGCAGCATGAGCCACCGCATCTTCAGGAGTAATGCCCCCATTGGTCCATAATTCCATGACCAGAGAATCATAATCGGTGGATTGCCCAACCCGGGTATTCTCAACATGAAAGGTGATCTTTTCAATCGGGGAAAAGCTGGAGTCCATGGGGATCATCTGCACAGATTCATTTTCAATATTGTGTTTATCGGCAGGAACATAGCCCCGACCTCTTCGCACAATCATTTCCATTTCCACCTCGCCATTCTGGTCAATAGTGAGAATGGGAAGATCCGGATTCAGCACCACCACATCCGCATCAGCCGTGATATCTTTGGCGCAAATCGTCCCCGGCTTCGAGGCTTTGATATAAACCCGTTTATGGGCCTCATCACCATTCAGTTGGAGGTTGACCTGTTTGAGGTTGAGGATGATTTCAGTAACATCTTCAACCACTCCCGGAATGGAAGAAAACTCGTGAAAGATTCCCTCAAACTTTACGGCCACAATGGCGGCTCCTTCAATCGAAGACAACAGCATTCTTCTTATAGAGTTGCCAATGGTCACTCCGTAACCACGTTCGAACGGACCCGCGCTGAGCTTGCCGTAATATTCCGATTTGTTTTTCTTATCGAATTCTAATCGCTTGGGTTTAACAATTCCCTGAGCTGTGAACATGAAACCTCCGACCTCTTAATTAGGGTCTTAACAGTTTTTAATTAGTTTGATGCAACGAACCCGGCCACAGTTAACGTGAATAGAGCTCAACGATCAACTGGTCCTCAATCGGCATGGTTACATGCTCTCTTGTAGGTAAGGCCTGGACCACACCCTGCTTACTATCTGCATCAAATACCAACCAATCCGGCAGGGTTTTTCCCTTAATATTCTCTATCGCGTTTTTCACTGGAGCTTTTTTCAGCTTATTGGGGTTCGGAGCTATCGTATCTCCCTGTCCAAGTATATAGGATGGAATGTCCACCTTTTTCCCATTAACGGTAAAATGGTTGTGCGTAACCAGTTGGCGAGCCGCGCTCCTGGAAGGGGCTAACCCCATCCTGAAAACAACGTTATCCATCCGCAACTCCAAGTTTTGCAGAAGGTTTTCTCCGGTGATGCCTTTTTTCTTATCTGCCGCATGGAAGTAATTGCGGAATTGTTTTTCCAGCAAACCATAAATGCGCTTTACCTTTTGTTTTTCACGAAGCTGAACCCCGTATTCAGAGAACTTCTTTCTGCCCTGACCATGTTGACCGGGGGGATATGGCCGTTTTTCAATAGCGCACTTCGCCGTCTCGCAACGGGAGCCTTTTAAAAATAATTTTATGCCTTCTCGCCGACAAAGTCGGCAAACAGAACCTGTATACCTGGCCAAATTCAGCTTCTCCTTTCGGTTTTACGCAATTATACCCTGCGACGTTTTCTAGGACGGCACCCATTGTGAGGAATTGGAGTCTTATCACGAATGACAAGGATTTCCATTCCCGCGGCCTGTAAAGATCGTATTGCAGACTCTCGTCCCGATCCGGGCCCTTTAATGTGAACCTCCAATTTTTTCATTCCCATATCCCGAGCCTTGACAGCGGCTTTGTCTGCGGCCACTTGCGCGGCAAACGGGGTGCTTTTTCTTGAGCCCTTAAAGCCCTGGGCACCGGCACTCGACCAAGACACCACATTCCCGGACATGTCCGAAATGGTGATAATAGTATTGTTGAACGTAGCCCGAATATGAGCCACTCCGACTTCGGGTGCTGTCTTTTGCTTTTTTTTACCAACTTTTGCTTTTTTGTCCATACATTTCCGTCCTTATTTTTTTGATCGTGCGCCCACGGTTTTCTTGGGCCCTTTTCGGGTTCTGCCGTTAGTGTGTGTCCGTTGCCCTCGGACCGGCAACCCTCTGCGGTGGCGAAGCCCCCTGTAGGCGCCAATATCCATTAGGCGCTTTATGTTCATGGCGACATTACGCCTCAAGTCCCCTTCCACTTCATGATCTTTATCGATGATGTTACGGATTCGGGTCACCTCTTCTTCGGTCAGGTCTTTCATCCTTACCTCTTCCCCAACCTGGGCTTTTTTCAGGATGTCCCGAGAAATGGTAGGACCCACTCCATATATGTAGGTCAAGGCAATTCTCGCCTGTTTGTCTCTGGGAATATCTACACCCGCTATTCTCGCCACTGCTTCTCCTTTAGGAAATTAACCCTGTCGTTGCTTATGCTTCGGGTTCTCACAAATAACCCGCACGACTCCACGACGGCGAATCACTTTGCATTTACTACAAATCGGTTTGACTGATGCCCTGACTTTCATGTTTCTGTCCTCGATTATTTATATCGATAGGTAATCCGTCCCCGGGTCAGGTCATAAGGTGAAAGCTGGACCTTAACTTTGTCTCCTGACAGGATGCGGATAAAATGCATACGCATTTTCCCGGATATATGGGCCAGCACCTTATGGCCATTTTCTAATTCCACCCGGAACATCGCGTTCGGCAATGGTTCGAGTATGGTGCCTTCAACCTCTATGGCATCTTCTTTTGACATCCGTCACTGCACCATTTCGCAAACGCGGGAAAAAATTTCTTCTACGGACCCTCTTGCGGTTACCGTTTTCAAGTTTCCCTGCTTTTTATAAAACTCCTTTAAAGGAGCTGTAGACTCCTGATAAACCTCCAAGCGCTTCAAGATCGTTTCCTTATTGTCATCCTGTCTCTGGGCCAAAGAACCACCGCAACCATCGCAAACCCCTTGCACTTTTGGGGGCCGGGATTCCTCATGAAACATGGTCCCGCAATCCGGGCAGGTGCTTCTTCCGGTTAACCGGTTTATCACCTCGTCAGCATTGACTTCCAGATTCACCACCGTATCGATGGCAAGGTTCATATCCGTCAATGTTTCCGAAAGTTTCTCGGCCTGAATCATGGTTCGAGGGAACCCATCCAGAATAAACCCTGTCTCACAATCGGCCTGCTTAATGCGTTCCTTGATCAAGCCGATAACCACATCATCCGGAACCAGCTGGCCAGAATCCATAAACGATTTAGCCTGAACGCCCAACTCCGTATTGTCCTTAACCGCCTGTCTTAAAATATCACCGGTGGATATCTGCGGGATCCGAAATTTCTCTTTCAGCATTTTGGCCTGGGTACCTTTTCCGGCTCCTGGCGGACCTAAAAGAATCAATCTCATTCATCAGCCTCTTCGGCTTTTCAATCGTCCCTTTTTCACAAAACCATCGTAATTTCTCATGACCAAGTGGGACTCAATTTGTTGCATGGTATCCAACGAAACACCCACAACAATCAATAGGCTTGTTCCACCAAAGTAAAACGGGATGTTAAAGTATTTTATCAAATAATCAGGCAAAATACAGATTAAAGAAAGATACACTGCCCCATAAAACGTGATCCTCGAAAGGATCGTATCGATGTACTCGGAAGTTTTAGCTCCCGGTCTGATTCCCGGAACATAACCGCCGTGCTTTTTCAAATTGTCTGCCACATCAACCGGGTTGAAAATGACAGCCGTATAAAAATAGCAAAAGAAGAATATAGCTCCACAAAAAATCAGGCTGTACACGATGGTTCCGGGGGTCAACATTGCCGAAACCGTCTGCATCCACGGATGACTGATAAACTGGGCAATGGTCGCCGGAAACATAATGATGGATGAAGCAAAAATCGGTGGGATAACCCCCGATGTATTGACCTTCAAAGGCAAATGCGTTGCCTGGCCACCCATCATTTTACGACCTACCACTCGCTTCGCATATTGGATCGGAATCCTGCGCTGCCCTCCCTCCGTAAAAACAATGACGCCGATCACTACCATCATCACCACTAAAAGGAACAACATAACGAGCACTGACAATTCGCCGGTTCCCATCAAATCCAGGGATTGAAAAATTGCCGCCGGAGTTCCGGCAACGATTCCGGAAAAAATTATCAGGGAAATTCCGTTACCAATACCTCTTTCGGTAATCTGCTCACCGAGCCACATCAAAAAACAGGTTCCAGCGGTCAGGGTCAGAACCGTCATCATGCGGAACGACCAACCCGGTTCGTGGACAACGAGGCCCCCGCCCGGGCTTTTCATGGCTTCCAGTCCCACAGCAATCCCGGAACCCTGGACCAAGCTAAGCACCACTGTTCCATACCGGGTGTACTGGGTAATTTTTTTCTGTCCCTGCTCCCCCTCCTTTTTCAACCTTGCCAGGGTGGGAGAAACGACCGTCATCAACTGTATGATGATCGATGAACTGATATAGGGCATGATGCCCAAGGCAAAAATCGTCAACCGGCTCAAAGCACCACCGGAGAACATATCGAAAAAACCCAGGATGGTACCACTAGCCCTGGCAAAAAGTTCTGCCAAGGCTACAGAGTTGATCCCAGGAGTCGGGATATGAGCTCCTATCCGATAGACTACTATAAGCGCAAGCGTAAAAAGAATTCGCCTCTTCAGCTCGGGTACACGAAAGATGTTGCCAAAACTATCAGCGCCGCTCATTTATAGGTTTACAACCTTTCCACCGGATTTCTCAATTTTTTCCTGCGCCGAGCCGCTGAATTTATGCGCGTGAACATTCAACGATTCTTTCAGTTCGCCGCATCCCAGAATTTTCACCGCTCCGGTTTTTTTTATCAGACCCTTTTCCTTCATCACTTCCGGGGTCACCGGGTCGGCTCCGGCACAACGAGCCAAATCGCTCACATTGACAATCTCAAAATGTTTCTTAAAGATGTTGGTAAAACCACGCTTGGGCAATCTTCTTTGAAGCGGCATCTGCCCGCCTTCAAACCAGGGGTGAGGACTTCCACCTGACCGGCACTTCTGTCCCTTCTGGCCTTTACCGGAAGTTTTTCCGGTTCCAGAGCCAATGCCACGGCCTATCCGCTTTCTATTTTTTCTGCCCCCGGCAGGTCCCACCAAATTTGATAATTGCAACATTCCTAATCCTCAGTAAAATTCAGGGCGCATTATTTTCCGCGCATGTGGGCACATTCTTTAGCATCACGCAGATCAATCAACCCCCGAATGGTCGCTTTGACCACGTTATGCGGGTTATTGGTGCGCAAACATTTAGTCAATACATCACGGATTCCAACTGCTTCCAGCACCGCCCGGACAGCACCACCCGCTATCAAACCAGTACCTTTTGAAGCCGGCCTCATCAACACCCGACCCGCTCCATAAGCGCCTATCACCTCATGGGGAATAGAAGAACCCTCCAGACTCACCGACACCAGGTTCTTTTTGGCTTTTTCCACACCTTTGCGTATTGCCTCAGGAACTTCATTTGCCTTGCCCAGACCCCAGCCCACCTTGCCATCCCGGTTGCCAACTACTACCAGGGCACTGAAACTAAAACGGCGCCCACCTTTCACAACCTTGGCTACACGGTTGATTTTGACAACTTTATCAACAAAATCTGTAGGTTTTTCCGGCTCCCGTTGTCGCAACACTTCCTCCTGCTTAATAAATTAAAATTTTATTCCTTTTTCCCGAACCGCATCGGCCAAAGCCTTGATACGCCCGGCATATAGAAATCCGTTTCGGTCATAATGAACTTCTTTAATACCCTTGGCCGCCGCCGCTTCCCCGATCAGTGAACCGACCAGCGTTGCCGCTTTAAGGTTCCCCCCGGTCTTCATCTGCTCTTTGAAGTTTTTCGAAAGCGATGACATGGTAACAAGGGTTCTACCTTCGTTGTCATCCACAATTTGAGCGTATATATGTTTGGTACTTCGAAATACCGTCAATCGGGGCCGGCTCTTTTCTTTCTGTACTTTGAGCCTAACCCTTCTTTTCCTTTGCAGTCGAAGTCGTTCTCGTTCAGAGGTTTTCATGAAATTATTCTTTACCTACTGCCGTTTTACCGGCTTTCCTGCGAATTCGTTCCGTAGAGTACATGACTCCTTTTCCCTTATAAGGTTCTGGCGGACGAAATCCGCGAATCTCCGCAGCGGTCTGCCCTACCACTTCCTTATTAGCTCCTTTTATCACGATCGTGTTTTTCTTAGAGTCCACATCAAACTCAATACCTTCAGGCGCCGGGTAGTCAATCGCATGCGAATGCCCAAGGTTTAAAACCAAGCCTTTCCCCTTGAGAGCGACTTTAAAACCCACCCCCACAATATTGAGTTGCTTGGCATAGCCCTCTGTAACACCCACAACCATATTATTGATCAGCGTGCGTGTTAGCCCATGAAGGGACCGATCCAGTCTTCCATCGGTTGGCCGGGTCACTTTCACTTCACCATCCTGAAGTTCAATCTTCATGTTGGGATGCAAATCGCGTTGCAACTTCCCCTTGGGTCCTTTGACCGCCACGTTAGACCCATTGATCTTCAGCTCCACACCAGAGGGAACTTTGATCGGCTGTTTTCCAATTCGAGACATAATTAACACTTCTAGTAAAACCCAGGTTTCTCTATCCCAACCTCGGACTCAAAACCTGGGATCGGTTTCAATTAAATATTTTTCCCGCCAGGAAAAAGCCAGCCCCACAAAAGTGGGTTTTACCAGACGTGCCCTAGCACTTCTCCACCGACCCCTTTTTCTCTACATTCATGGTCGGTCATCACCCCCGAAGAGGTAGACAGGATGGTAAGCCCGAGTCCATTAAGAAATTTAGGAATCTTGTCACGTTTGACATAGTTTCGCCGCCCGGGTTTACTGATCCGCTTAATCCCCCGAATTACCGGCTGATCATTTTTGTATTTCAAATATACCCGGATGATACCCTGCAAGTTATCCTGGTAAATACGGAAACTTTTGATATACCCCTCTTCAAGCAATATTTCCACGATACGTGCTTTCATTTTTGAACCGGGGACATCAATCCGCAGATGTCCAACCATCAACCCGTTTCGTATGCGGGTAAATAGGTCGGCGATAGGATCGGTCATCATATCGAAACTAAACTCCCAAAAAAATAATTGTATTAAACTACCAACTTGCCTTGGTGACACCTGGGATCTCACCGCGCAAGGCTCTTTCCCGAAAACAAATCCGGCATATGCCGAATTTACGGATAAATGCCCGCGGCCTGCCGCAAATGTTGCACCGGCTATATTGGCGTACCTTGAATTTCTGTTGCCGCTTCTGCTTGGCGACGAGTGCTTTCTTTGCCATATTTCTTTACTTTCTAAGCGGAAGACCCATATGGGTCAATAAACATCGGCCCTGCTCATCATTTTGAGCCGTAGTAGTAATCGTGATATTCATTCCCTTGATCTTTTCAATTTTATCAAATTCGATCTCAGGAAAAATTAACTGCTCTTTAAGTCCAATCGTATAATTACCCCGTCCGTCGAACGCCTTGGGAGGCAACCCTCTAAAGTCACGGACCCTGGGAAGTGCGAACGATACCAACCGTTCATAAAACTCATACATCCTGTTCCCTCGCAAGGTTACCTTTAAACCGATGGGCACTCCTTCGCGTAATTTAAAATTGGAAATGGATTTTTTGGCTTTAGTGACAATGGGCAGTTGCCCGGTAATCACCTTCAACTGCTCGATTCCAGATTCGATCAATTTGGAGTTCTGCAATGCCTCTCCCAACCCCATATTGACGGTAATCTTTGTTATTTTAGGAACCTGCATCACATTATCCAGCCCCAACTCCTTCTGGATGACTGCTTGATGCTTTTCAAAATAAGCTTTTTTAAAATTTGGCATATTACACCCTATCCAACACATCGCCGGTTTTTACACAAACGCGGACTCGTTTTCCATCTTCCAGCTTCTTCATCTTGGTTCGCACACCTTTACCCACCTTGTCGCTGACCAATAGAACATTGGAAATATGAATCTTGCTTTCCATCTCAATAATTCCGGGTTGCCGACTCTTGCCATCGCCCTTCATATGGCGTTTAACCATATTAAGTTTTTCGATGGTCACCCTCAGCTCTCCCGGAAATATGGCAAGCACCTTGCCTTTTTTCCCTTTTTCCTTGCCGGAAATCACCTGGACGATATCGTCTTTTTTCAGATGAAGCTTATAAGGAGCCTTCTTCACTAAAGCACCTCCGGAGCAAGCGAAAGAATTTTCATATAGCGTTTAGCACGCAATTCGCGACCGACCGGACCAAAAATACGGGTTCCCACCGGCTCTTGATTATCCCCGATCAGGACTGCGGCATTATTATCAAACTTGATATAGGTTCCATTTGAGCGGCGGATCTCTTTTCGGGTTCTCACCACCACAGCCTTTTTCACTTCACCTTTTTTAATAGTGCTTTGTGGATCAACTTCCTTGACCGCAACCACGATGATGTCACCAATCCGGGCATAACGACGACGGGAACCACCAAGCACCTTGATACACTGAACTACTTTAGCTCCGGAATTGTCTGCCACATCTAAAACGGTTCGCAATTGAATCATGACGCTTTATCCTCGCCTTTCTTGATGATTTCGATCAAACGCCAGCGCTTGGTTTTACTCAAGGGCCGGGTTTCGCGGATGCTAATCAAATCACCGGGACAGCATTCATTCTTTTCATCGTGGGCACTGTATTTTCGGGTGCTCTTCACTACCTTTTTAAATTTAGGGTGAACGAATTTCCGTTCCACTTTCACGACCACGGTTTTATCCATCTTGTTACTCACCACAAGACCCATCAGGGTTTTTCTTTTTGTCGTTTTCTGCAAAACCTTTTCCTATTCCTGTTTAATTGGGCCCACTGCAAAACCCAAATTTATTTATCAGAACTTGCTTTATTTTCTTGCTTCAAAGAACTTTTATCAGAAGTCCGGTTTTCACGCTGGACAGTTTTCAACCGGGCAATATCCCTTCGAAGACCCCGGAGTCGACTGGGATTTTCTATTTTTCCCGTAGCCAACTGGAACCTCAGGTTAAATATTTCCTGACTAAAATCGACTATTTTCTCTTCCCGTTCTTTTTCGGAAAGGCCTCTAATTTCTTCGACTTTCATATTATATTTATCACTTTTGTAACAGATCTTTATTTATTCGATAATTTTCTCTATGGCAATTCGCAGGCCTTTTGGACTACTATTCGTGCCCAAAATTTATAAGGTCTGCTCATGGCCAAAAGCAATTTTAGGACACCCCTTAAAAAGCACTCTTGACAACAAACCGGGTGGAAACCGATAACTTGTGCGCCGCCAGACGAAACGCCTCTTTGGCAACTTCTTCTGTCACACCCTCCATTTCGTAAAGCATTCGGCCCGGCTTGACAACGGCCACCCAGAATTCCGGGTTGCCCTTACCCTTACCCATTCTTGTTTCCAATGGCTTTTTGGAAACCGGCTTGTCAGGGAAAATCCTCAACCAGATTTTACCTCCACGCTTGATATACCGGGTCATGGCAATACGGGCGGCCTCAATCTGGCGGTTAGTGATACGACCACACTCTAAAGCCTGCAGACCATAAGTGCCAAAATCCATTGAACCTCCGCGGTAGGCCACACCACGCATTCTTCCTTTTTGCCGTTTTCTATACTTAACTCTTTTAGGCATCAACATGATGCATTATCTCCAATAAACATTTATGACCGGCGAAACCTGCGCTTAAGTCTACCCCGGTCAGGCTTTTTCTTTCCCGGCAGATTCCCGAGGCTTTTCAGCCTCCTTAACGGGAAGGATATCTCCCTTGTAAATCCATACCTTCACCCCAATAATGCCGAAGGTGGTACTGGATCTCGCCGTTCCATAATCGATATCCGCCCTCAAGGTGTGCAGGGGAACCCTGCCCTCCCGATACCATTCACTGCGGGCGATTTCTGCACCACCGAGACGACCCGATACCCGGATTTTGATTCCCTTAGCTCCGAACCTCAGTGCCGAGATCACACTCTTTTTCATTGCCCGGCGAAACGAGACCCTTTTTTCCAATTGCAGGGCGATATTCTGAGCGATTAAAGGCGCATCCAGTTCTGCACGACGCACCTCTTTGATGTTGAGATTAACCTGCTTTCCGGACATGACTTTCTGCAGTTCTTCCTTCAGCCTGTCCACCTCAAGACCCTTTTTCCCGATAATGATTCCCGGACGCGCAGTATGAATATTGACCCTCACGCGGTTTGCCGAACGCTCAATCTCTACCTTGGAGATTCCCGCATGAGCCAGCGTCTTGAAAATATGCTTTCTCAGAGCCATATCCTCAATCAACTGCTCGGAATACCCTTTCTTGGCATACCAGTTAGATATCCAAGTCTTGTTGTATCCCAGCCTGAACCCGTACGGGTGAACTTTTTGACCCACGCTTTTATCTCCTTAAGATTCTTTTTCTTCCAGTATCAAAGTGATATGACTGGTCTTCTTTTGAATCATGGTTGACGTTCCCCTGGCTCGCGGCATATTCCGCTTCCAAGTCACGCCCCCATCCACCCGGACGCTTTTCACAACTAAATCATCTACATCGAGAACCTTATGGTTCTCCTCCGCATTAGCAATCGCGGATTTCAGCAGTTTTTGAAGCACTCCCGCCGCACGCTTGCGGGTAAACGCAAGGATATTGATCGCATCGTTCACATTTTTTCCGCAAATTAAATCTGCAACCAACCGCGCCTTGCGCGGTGCAGTCCTTGTATGTCTGAGTAAAGCTCTAACTTCCATGATATCCCTGTTAAAAATCTACTTGGTCACCACTGCTTTTTTGGTTTTGCCTCCGTGCGACCTGAACATACGCGTAGGAGAAAACTCACCCAACTTATGGCCTACCATGTTCTCCGATATGAAAATCGGGAAGAACTTTTTACCATTGTGTACTGATATAGTATGGCCGACAAAATCCGGAGTAATGGTGGACCGACGCGACCACGTCTTACACACCCTCCTGTCATTCTTCTGGTTCATCTCCTCGATTTTTTTCATCAAATGCAAATCGACAAACGGACCTTTTTTTAGTGATCGAGCCATACCAAAACCTCAGTTTACAAATTATTTATGGGGGTCTCTAAAAATCGAAAATTTTACGAGCTTGCAATTTACCTCTCTTTATAAGCAGGGGCGACGCAAACACCGATTTTTAAAGTTGCCCTTTATTTTTTCTTTTTACGGCTAAGAATAAATTTATTCGATAATTTTTTGACCTTGCGGGTCTTCAACCCTTTAGCGATCTGCCCCCAGGGACTACACGGATGCCGACCGCCCGAAGACCGGCCCTCTCCACCACCCATAGGGTGATCTACCGGGTTCATTGCCACCGCACGAACCCGTGGCCGGACTCCCATCCATCTCACACGCCCGGCCTTGCCAATAGAAATATTTTCATGATCCGCATTACCAACGGTGCCGATCGTTGCTCGGCAGTTCTTATGAATCAACCGCACTTCCCCTGATTTAAGCTTGAGCGTTACATACTCACCCTCTTTAGCCATCAGTTGAACCCCGCTACCGGCACTGCGAGCAATCTGCGCTCCTTTACCGGGGCGCATCTCCACATTATGTATCAGAGTGCCCTCCGGAATATCTTTGAGAATGAGACAATTACCGATGCGGACTTCCGCACCCTCGCCCGACATCAACACATCCCCTACATTCAACTTAGCAGGAGAGATGATATAACGCTTCTCTCCATCTGAATAGGACAGGAGGGCGATGCGCGCGCTACGATTCGGATCGTATTCAATCCCAACCACTTTCGCCGGGATACCGTCTTTGCGCCGTTTATAATCAATGATCCGATATTGCTTTCGATGCCCACCACCCCGCCTTTTAGCGGTGATACGGCCATTATTATTGCGCCCGCCTTTTCTCGCTATGGAGACAAGAAGGCTCTTCTCCGGCGTTGACTTTGTGATCTCATCGAAACCGGAAATGGTCATAGACCTTACACCGGGTGATCTGGGCTTTAATTTCCTTATGGGCATTACTACTTACACTCCCTCAAAAATTTCAATCTTTTCGCCTTCTTTCAACTGGACCATGGCCTTTTTCCAGGTTTTCAGCTGGCCCATGCTCTTGCCAAACCGCCTGCGCTTACCCCGCACAATCTGGGTATTGACATGAACGACTTTCACATTAAAAATCTTTTGCACCGCCTCCCGAATCTGTATCTTGTTTGCCTCCGTGTTGACGCGGAACACTACCCAATTCCCATCGGCAAGCATGTCCGTTCCCTTTTCAGTGACCAGCGGCTTCTCAATAATCTGATATAAATCCATTAACTCAACCGCTCCTCAATTTTTATAAGCGCTTCGGAAGTACAAACAATTTTCTCATGGACCAAAAGATCAAAAACATTGAGCCCATCGACCAGCAACACATCCGTCTTCGGCAAATTACGAACTGCCAGTTGCAGGTTGGCGTTTTTTTCCGCAACAATAAAAAGTGTCTTCTCCGGCAGACCAAGATTAGCCAGCAAGGTCGCAGCTTCTTTGGTTTTGGGATTTTCCAGGTTCAGCGAATCAATCACTGTAAAATCCTGACCTTTGAGCCTGTCGGTCAGAACCGCTCTGAGCGCGATTCTTTTGGACTTTTTAGAAAGCCCGAACGCATAGCTTCTTGGGCTGGGCCCAAAAACCGTCATACCACCCCGCCAAATCGGCGATCGAGTGTTCCCCGCTCGAGCACGGCCCGTGCCCTTCTGCCGCCATGGTTTGGCATTCGAGCCATGCAATTCGCCTTTGTTCTGCTTGGTCGCCGCATTACCGCCCCGGCGCGCAGCTAATTGCATGGTCACATATCTTTGCACCAGCTCCTCGCGACACTGGACCTCAAAGACACCCGGGGAAGCTTCTACCGTTCCCACTTTTTTATTTTTACTGTCTACAATATTTAATTCCGGCATAACCGTGACAACTTATTCCTTTAAGATTTAAATATACTGACGAGTCCGCCATTGGCTCCAGGGACTGCACCCCTGAGCAACAACACATTGTTTTCCGCATCCACCCGCACCACTTGCAGATTTTTCACATGGACATTATTGCCACCCATCCTGCCCGGCATGCCCGTACCCTTCAAAACCCGCCCCGGCCAAGTGTGCATACCGATAGAACCCGTACCGCGATAAATTTCATGGTGACCATGCGAAGCCGGTGCGCCGCCATAATTAAACCGCTTGAAAACCCCGGCAAATCCGCGACCCTTGCTGACTCCTACCACTTCCACCCGGTCACCCTCACTAAAAACATCTACCTTAAGCGGCTTACCCATGGCTTCGTCAGCCACATCCTGCCCCCTGAACTCCTTGAGAATTTTCGCGGGCTCAACCTTATGCTTGTCATAAAACCCTTTTAAAGGTTTATTGGTGTGCTTCGGCTTACGGGTTCCATACGCCAGCATGAGAGCCTGGTAACCATCTTCTTCCTCGGTCCGTTTCAAAACCGGAACACAACGCTCCACCTGGATTACGGTGACCGGAACACAGTCCCCTTTATCCGTATAAACCTGGGTCATGCCCATTTTTTTTCCAATTAACACACTCATATTTTTATGTTAAAGCTTAATTTCAATATCAACGCCTCCCGATAGATCCAGCTTCATCAGCGCATCTACGGTTTGCGGAGTAGGTTCAAGGATTTCAAGGATTCGCTTATGCGTTCGAATCTCAAACTGCTCGCGGGATTTTTTATCCACATGAGGGGAACGTAAAACGGTCCATTTGTTCTTCATAGTAGGCAAGGGAATAGGGCCGACCACCTTAGCGCCTGTGCGCCGAGTTGTTTCCACAATTTCCGCTACCGACCGATCCAGCAGTTTATGGTCGTAAGCCTTAAGCTTGATTTTGATTTTTTGGTCGCTCATTATTCAATAATCTCGCCAACAACTCCGGCTCCCACCGTACGACCACCTTCACGGATAGCAAAGCGAAGCTCTTTATCCATCGCTACCGGTGTAATGAGCGTTACCTCCATCGCAACATTATCTCCGGGCATTACCATCTCAACACCAGCAGGCAAGGTTGCAACACCGGTTACATCCGTCGTCCTGAAATAAAACTGCGGACGGTAACCATTGAAAAACGGAGTATGTCTTCCCCCTTCGTCCTTAGTCAGAATATAAACTTCCGCTTTGAATTTAGTATGCGGAGTGATGGACCCAGGCTTGGCCAGAACTTGCCCGCGCTCGATTTCATCACGCTTGGTTCCGCGAAGCAGAATCCCTACGTTTTCTCCCGCACGCCCTTCACCAAGAAGCTTGCGGAACATTTCCACACCGGTAGCCGTGGTTTTCATGGTTTCTTTGAATCCAACAATCTCCACTTCCTCTCCCACCTTGATAATTCCCGTATCAATACGCCCGGTCGCAACGGTTCCGCGCCCGGAAATACTGAAGATGTCCTCAATCGGCATCAGGAACGGTTTGTCAACAGGACGATCCGGAACCGGGAAATAGGTATCGAGAGCTTCCATCAACTCCCAGATACACTTTGTTTTGTCTTCATCTTCCGGGTTTTCCAGCGCCTGCAGGGCACTCCCACGGATCACAGGAACATCATCTCCGGGAAACTCGTATTTGCTCAACAGCTCCCGGACCTCAAGTTCAACCAGATCAAGAAGCTCAGGATCATCCACCATGTCGCATTTGTTCATGAACACAATGATTTTAGGCACCCCGACTTGGCGAGCCAACAAGATATGCTCCCGGGTTTGCGGCATGGGGCCGTCATTGGCAGAGATAACCAGGATCGCGCCATCCATCTGCGCCGCACCGGTGATCATGTTCTTGACGTAATCAGCATGACCGGGGCAGTCGACATGCGCGTAATGCCGGTTCTCGGTATTGTATTCAACGTGGGCAATCGCAATGGTGATTCCGCGCTCCTTCTCCTCCGGAGCCTTATCAATCTGATCAAAGGCAATCGTTTCTGCGAGCCCCTTCTTAGACAGAACCTCCGTAATTGATGCGGTAAGGGTAGTTTTTCCATGGTCAACGTGACCAATGGTCCCAACGTTCATATGCGGTTTATCGCGGATAAATTTTTCTTTAGCCATGCTGGTTCACTCCGATAGTATTTTTCAAATTATATTTGTTTAAACTGCTAATTTCTCTTTAGATCCGGTTGCCTTGGCAATCAGCTCCTCGGCAATCGCGGCGGGAACACCGTCATACTTGGCAAATTCCATCGAATAGTTTGCACGCCCCTGAGTGGCCGACCGAAGATCGGTGGAATATCCAAACATCCCCGAAAGAGGAACTTCCGCCCGGATCACCTTGGCACCAGCACGATCCGCAAGATCTTTGATCCTGCCGCGCTTGGAATTCAGCTTGCCGATCACATCGCCCATAAATTCTTCCGGGGTAACAACTTCCACTTCCATAACCGGCTCCAGTAATTGCGGAGCCCCCTTCTTACAAGCCTCCTGAAAAGCCATGGAAGCGCAAATCTTGAACGCCATTTCCGAAGAATCGACATCATGAAACGACCCATCCAACAACGTTACCGAAACATCCACCGTAGGATATCCACACATGATGCCGCGGCTCATCGCCTCTACAACGCCCTTCTGGACAGCGGGAATAAATTCCCGGGGAATCGCGCCCCCAACAATTTTATTAACAAACTCAAAACCCTCTCCCGCCTCTTGCGGCTCCACACGGATGATGACATGACCATACTGGCCGCGCCCACCGGTCTGCTTGATATATTTGGTTTCGTGCTCCACCGCCTTGGTGATGGTCTCTTTGTAGGCCACCTGAGGCTTGGACACATCCACATCCAGAGAAAACTCCCGACGCATCCTGTCAACCAGGATTTCCAGATGCAACTCCCCCATCCCCGAAATAATAGTCTGGTTGGTATCCGGATCAACGCGGACCTTAAAGGTGGGATCTTCCTGAAGAAGTTTAACGAGGCAGTCGGAGAGTTTATCCTGCTCAGCCTTGGTCTTAGGCTCAATCGCAACAGAGATAACCGGCTCAGGAAACTGGATCGCCTCAAGAATAATCGGCTTATCCTGATCGCAAAGCGTGTCTCCGGTATAAGATTTCTTCAACCCGATAACCGCGGCAATATCACCCGCCCGCACCGAGTCAACCTCTTCCCTCTTGTTCGCGTGCATCCTTAAGATCCGGCCTACGCGCTCTCTTGCATTTTTCGTTGAATTGTATACATAGGAACCGCTAGTCAACTGCCCCGAATAAACACGCACAAACGCCAACTGACCCACAAAAGGATCGGTCATGATTTTAAAAGTCAGCGCGGAAAGAGGCTCCTTGGAATCCAGCTTGCGGGTTTCTTCTTTTTGCGTATTGGGGTTGGTTCCAGCGATAGTTTTGAGTTCTTGCGGGGAAGGAAGGTAAGCAACAACAGCATCCAGCAATTGCTGGACTCCTTTATTCTTGAACGCGGCGCCACATAAAATAGGGGTGAATTTATTCTCCAGGGTTCCCTTTCTCAAGGCCGCCACAATTTCCTCGCGGGACATCTCTTCGCCGCCCAGGAACTTTTCCATAATCGCGTCATCAACATCCGCAACCGATTCAATCAGCTTTTCCCTGTACTCTTCCGCCTGATCCTTATACTCCGCCGGGATATCCACCACATCATAGGTCTCGCCTTTATCCTTCGTATCCGAATACACATTGGCTTTCATGTCGACCAGGTCAATCACACCCATGAAATCCGCCTCAACCCCCAAGGGCAGTTGAATGGGAACCGGATAGGCGTTCAACTTATCTTTCATCTGCTGGATACAACCGAGAAAATTCGCTCCAGCCCGATCCATCTTATTGACAAAACAAATTCGGGGAACTTCGTATTTAGTGGCCTGCCGCCAGACGGTTTCCGACTGAGGCTCCACTCCGCTGACCGCATCAAACACGCCTACGGCACCATCGAGAACCCGCAAAGATCTTTCCACTTCAGCGGTAAAATCCACATGGCCTGGCGTATCAATAATATTGATCTGATGATCCAGCCAAAAACAAGTTGTCGCCGCCGAGGTAATGGTAATTCCCCGCTCCTGCTCTTGTTCCATCCAGTCCATAGTGGCATTACCATCGTGCACTTCGCCAATCTTGTGGCTTTTGCCCGTGTAATAGAGGATGCGCTCAGTAGTTGTAGTTTTACCCGCATCGATATGAGCGATAATCCCGATATTCCGCGTTTTCTCAGGCTGTAACTTTTTACTCATCTAAAACATTAATCTCCAAGAGATCTTTATTGATTCGATAACTTTCTCTAAGGCAACGCCCTTATTTTATAAGGCCGCGCCAAAAACTATTTTCAGAGATGCCCGCCAATTACCAACGGTAGTGAGCAAAGGCCTTGTTCGCCTCCGCCATTCGATGCACTTCTTCTTTTTTCTTAACTGCCCCGCCCGAATTATTGAAAGCATCCAAAAGCTCTCCGGTCAATTTTTCAGACATCGACCTGCCGGAACGCGCCTTGGCATTCTGGATCACCCACCGCATACTAAGAGCGATCCTGCGATTCTCTTTCACCTCAACAGGCACCTGGTAAGTCGCACCACCCACCCGTCGAGACCGAACCTCCAGCATAGGCGCGGCATTTTCCACGGCCTTCCTAAAAACCCGTAGAGGCTCTTCCTTACTCTTCTCACCAATATTATCAAGCGCCGTATAAAAAATACTTTCCGCTATCCCCTTCTTACCCTTCCTCAATATACAATTGATGAAACGAGCAACCATTACATCATTGTATTTTGGGTCAGGAATGATCTTTCTTTTCTGAGCTTCTCTTCTTCTTGCCATAATAGTTATTTATTATTTTTTAGGTCTTTTCGTTCCATATTTAGACCGGCTCTGCATCCGACCTTCCACACCCAGCGTATCCAAACTCCCTCGAACCACATGGTAGCGAACACCAGGCAAATCCTTAATTCGACCCCCGCGGATCATTACGATGGAATGCTCCTGCAAATTATGACCCACACCGGGAATATAGGTCGTCACTTCCATCCCGTTGGTCAGCCGCACCCGCGCCACCTTTCGCAGAGCGGAATTAGGCTTTTTAGGCGTTGAAGTGTAAACCCTGACACAGACCCCTCGTCTTTGCGGACAGGCCTTCAAAGCCGGACTACTACTTTTTTTGGTCGGTTTTTTCCGACCGGTCTTAACTAACTGATTAATCGTAGGCAAAAAATAGTCCTCCCCTAAAGGCAATCCACACAAAGGGTTACCAAATAAAACTGAAAATACCCAATGGAGTCAATTAAAACAAAGGGTTATATCAGGTAGATGTAGGCGTGAAAAAGCTGTAATTGTAGCACTGAAAATCCCTTAGTCAAGCGAAAAATAAGGGCTTTTACAATTTATTCTGTAGCCACTGGAGCCTGTTCTTCTTCTTTCTGCTCAGTACTTTCACTTTCAGGTTCTTCAATGCGAATTCCGCTGTATGCCCGGCACCCTGTACCGGCTGGGATCAGCCTTCCCATAGTTACATTTTCTTTCAATCCGACC
The DNA here is from genome assembly GCA_028822815.1 of Nitrospinaceae bacterium. GTDB lineage: Bacteria > Nitrospinota > Nitrospinia > Nitrospinales > VA-1 > LS-NOB. The sequence goes on from JAPKCW010000004.1 coordinate 20,095, forward strand.
AAATTATCCCTCTTGCCACTCACGCTCACTTCTGTGAGAACACGGGTAGTTTCCTGGAAAGATGCCGCCGAAATAAAGCTTTCTGTGCTGAGCGATGATTTGGTAATTCCCAGAAGCACCGCAGCACCTTTAGCTGGTTTTTTCTTATTTTTGATCACTTCCTGATTTGCCAGGTTAAATACTTTTTTCGTCACTTGTTCGCCAACGAGAAATTCGGTATCCCCGGAATCTTCAATGACTAAATGCCGGAGCATTTGCCGGACGATAACCTCAATATGTTTATCGTTGATCTGCACCCCTTGAAGACGGTAGACCTCCTGGACTTCATTCACCAAGTATTTCTGCAATTCGTCTTCTCCCAATATCCGCAAAATATCATGCGGATTGGAAGCACCGTCCATCAGCGCTTCACCTGCAACCACCTGATCTCCTTCATGGACATTGATATGTTTGCCGCGCGGAATCAGGTATTCGAATTCATCGCCGGATTCCCCCACAATAATCACCTTACGCATGCCCTTGACGAACCCGCCGAATTTTACCGTGCCGGAAATTTCTGTGATCGTTGCCTGTTCATGCGGTTTACGAGCCTCAAAAAGCTCGGCCACACGGGGCAAACCACCGGTAATGTCTTTGCTTTTTGCTGATTCGCGCGGAATCTTAACGATCAGGTCTCCGGCACTTACCACATCGCCTTCACTGACATTGATATTTGCACCAGCAGGCAAGATATAGCGTCGCACCGTTTCGCCCTTTTCGTCCTTAAGTGAAATCCGTGGTTGTTTTTTCTCATCACGATGGCTGATGATAACCTTGGTGGAAAGACCCGTAATTTCATCGAAGTCTTCTTTCATAGTCACCCCTTCGATCAAGTCGCCGAAAGCAATGGTTCCGGAAACCTCAGTAAGGATCGCGTTAGTATAGGGGTCCCACTCAACCAAGGTCTGACCTTCCTGCACATCCTGTCCATCAGCAACCTTGAGCTTGGCCGCATATACAACCGAGTACCGTTCTTTTTCACGACCGGAAGCATCTTGAACTACAAGACTTCCGTTACGGTTCATAACAATGATTTCTCCGTCCTTATTTTTGAGGGTGCGCAGGCCAAGATACTTGACGATACCTCCGCGCTTGGTATTCAAAGTGGTTTGCTCAATGACCCGGCTGGCAGTTCCACCAATATGGAAGGTTCTCATCGTAAGCTGGGTTCCCGGCTCACCGATAGACTGTGCCGCAATTACACCCACCGGCTCACCCACTTCCACCCATTCCAGGGTCGCCATATTGCGCCCATAACATTTAATACAAACCCCCTGCTTAGATTCGCAGGTCAGGCAAGAACGCATTCGAATTTTTTCAATACCGGCGTTTTCAATTGCTACCACCGTTTCCTCGTCAACCAGGCTATCCGCTTTGGCCAGGACGTCTCCGGTAAAAGGATCAATCACATCCTCGAGAACCGTCCGCCCGAGAATTCTTTCTCCCAGGGGCTGGATGATTTCACCCGCCTCCACTAGGGACACGGCTTCAATGCCCTTCAAGGTTCCACAGTCATCTTCCTGGACAATCATATCCTGCGCGACATCTACCAGTCGGCGGGTAAGATAACCTGAGTTTGCTGTTTTAAGTGCGGTATCCGCCAGACCCTTGCGGGCGCCATGTGTGGAAATGAAATACTGAATTACCGAAAGGCCTTCACGGAAGTTGGCGGTGATCGGCGTTTCAATGATTTCTCCCGAGGGTTTGGCCATCAAGCCCCGCATTCCGGCCAGCTGTCTCAACTGTTGCGCACTTCCTCTAGCTCCCGAGTCCGCCATGATAAAGATCGAATTAAAATCCTTGTCGGTTTTTCCATTTACCGTGGCCTCATCTTCGGTTTCCAGTTCCTTGAACATCTCTTCAGATACTTTTTCCGTGACATGTGCCCAGATATCTACAACCTTGTTATACCTTTCGCCATTGGTGATGAGGCCATCCCGATATTGCTTGTGGACCTTAAGCACCTCCTCATGGGTTTTTTCCACCAAATGGGTTTTGGTTTTGGGAATCTTCATCTGGTCAATAGAGATGCTGAGACCCGCCTCGGTCGCGTATTTAAATCCTAGTTCCTTGATTTCATCCAAAAGGGATACGGTTTTTTCCCTTCCCACCATCAGGTAAGACTTAGAAAAAAGATCGGATAAAGATTTTTTATCCATCAACCGGTTCACCAGTTCAAACGGCAAGCCCTCAGGAAGAACCTCGCCCATAAGCACCCGCCCTGTTGTGGCCTGGGTCAAGGCCCCTTCCAGACGAACCATGATGCTGGCCTGCAAATCCAGTTCGTCTGCGTTGTAAGCCGACACCACCTCTTTCGGATCCGAAAAAACCTTGTCTTCCCCTTTAACGCCACCACGAATCTTGGTCATGTAATAGCAACCCAAAACAATGTCCTGCGTGGGAACAGCAATGGGTTTTCCGTTTGAAGGAGACAAGACATTGTTCGAGGACATCATCAACAGCTTGCACTCGGTTCTCGCTTCCATCGAAAGCGGAACATGAACCGCCATCTGGTCACCATCAAAGTCGGCATTGAAAGCAGTACACACCATCGGATGCACCTCAATGGCTTTGCCTTCAATCAGCAGAGGTTCAAACGCCTGAATGCCTAAGCGATGGAGTGTTGGTGCCCTGTTGAGCAGAATTGGGTGGCCCTTCACCACTTCTTCCAACACTTCCCAGACTTCGGCGCGTTCTTGTTCAACCATTTTTTTCGCGGTCTTCATGGTTGCGGCATAGCCTTTTTGTTCCAGGCGGTTGAACACGAAGGGTTTAAACAACTCGAGCGCCATTTTCTTAGGCAATCCACATTGGTGGAGTTTCAAATGAGGTCCAACAACAATAACGGAACGACCGGAATAATCCACCCGTTTACCCAACAGGTTTTGCCGGAACCGGCCCTGCTTGCCCTTGAGCATGTCACTCAAAGACTTCAGCGGACGCTTGTTGGTTCCACGCAGGGTACGACCTCTACGGCCGTTATCGAACAGGGCTGAAACCGCTTCCTGCAGCATCCTCTTTTCATTGCGGATGATGATCTGCGGGGCCTTCAATTCCTGCAGGCGTTTCAACCGGTTATTCCGGTTGATCACCCGACGATAAAGATCGTTCAGATCAGAGGTGGCAAACCGCCCTCCATCCAGAGGAACCAGCGGACGCAATTCGGGCGGAATCACAGGTACGACCTTGAGGATCATCCATTCCGGCTTGTTTCCTGACTTACGAAACGCTTCAATGATTTTCAATCGTTTGGCGATTTTCCTACGGTTCATCACGGACTTGGTGGTGATCATTTCCTCTTTCAATTCCACCGAAAGGACCTCCAGATCCATGGGTTTGAGCAGTTCCGCAACTCCCTCAGCGCCAATCATCGCCCGAAACGTATCAGGAAACTCCATTTCCATTTCCCGATACTCTTCTTCGGTCAAAATCTGGCCGATTTCCATATCCGAGTCACCCGGATCCGTCACCACATAGTTTTCAAAATATATAATGCGTTCAAGATCTTTCAGCGGGATATCCAGCAAATGCCCAAGGCGACTGGGGAGACCCTTGAAATACCAGATATGGGCTACCGGACTGGCCAACTCAATATGCCCCAAGCGTTCCCGACGAACCTTTGAAAGAATAACTTCCACGCCACACTTCTCACAGATGACGCCCTTGTGCTTCATTCGTTTGTATTTACCGCATGTGCACTCCCAGTCCTTCACCGGCCCGAATATCTTGGCACAGAAAAGACCGTCCCTTTCCGGCTTGAAGGTCCGGTAGTTGATGGTCTCGGGTTTTTTGACTTCTCCGTAAGACCATGAACGGATTTTTTCCGGGGATGCGATCCGCACGCGGATGGCATCAAACATAATCGGATTTTTTGGTTTATCGAAATATGATAGGCTATCCACTAGGGATTTCTCCTTTTTAAGGTTTTCGCAAACCGATGTAATTTTCTTTTATGTTACAGGCCTTACGGATTTAAAAAAATCCGCAGCCTAGAAAGCTAAACTATTGCTTTCAACTCTGACGAACTATTTTTCCGCCTCAA
>JAPKCW010000135.1:0-5788 GCA_028822815.1 Nitrospinaceae bacterium
CCGTCCACAAGGATTTCATAATGGAGATGAGGCCCGGTGCTGCGCCCTGTATTCCCAACCAGCGCAATAACCTGTCCACGCTTGACCCTGTCCCCCACTTTGACCAAATGTTTGGAGTTGTGTCCGTAACGCGTAACACGGCCATAACCATGGTCTATCTCAACCAAGTTCCCATAGCCATACTCTCTACCTTCGACCACCACCACACCATCAGCCGTAGTACGCACCGGAGACCCGTTTCGTGCGGCAATATCCCAACCTTCATGCTTTTCCCTCAAACCCGTGAAGGGAGATTTTCGGAATCCAAAACCGGATGTTACCCAGCCACGAATGGGCCAAATTGAAGGGGTTGAAGAAAGTAAAGATTTTTGATTCTTAAAGAAATTATCCAACTCCTGAAAACTGATACTCTGGATTTTAGCCTGTTTTCCTAAGTGATCCAGCCCATTAGATAATCGCTCCACCATGTTAACTGCACCCCGGCCCATAGCTGTCGTGAAGCTGTTGGTACTCAATCCATAAGGACCACCAACGCCCCAGTTTTTCTCAATCGATCGAGGGGAATTTTCCAGAGCCGTAATGACCCGGAGCTTTTTCTCAAAACGTTCCAGCCGGACCATTTCCGTTTCAAAGTTTTTTACCTGCTGGGTAAATTTTTCAACCTGGATTTTGCGAATTTTCGACTCGTGTCGAAGTTTGACCAGCTCTGCCTCACTACCCTGCAACTTCAAATATTGCTGAATAAAATAGAAAGAAGAGCCTAGAAATCCTATTAAAACAACAAAAGACACAATAATGCTAAATTTCACCAAACGTTTTGGCAGACGCAATTTTTTGGGTGTACTCAATGATCCAGGAAAAATAACTATGGTAACTTCGTCCTTGCCCACATTGCCTCCTTGATAGAAATTAGAAAAACGCAAAATCCCCTAAAGAATATCGTTTAAACCCCTTATTTGTCAATAGTTAAATCGGTTCAAGCCGAAAAGCGAACCAAATACGATAATAATATCTTTCAATGACTGTAAAAATTTATTAAACCGGGAGCCTAACCCTAATTAATGGGTGGTACCTTCTATTGAGCCTGAATATGATCCGGGTTGATTGATAACACCTGCCTGAAAAACTCCTGGCCCTTTTGGACGTTTCCACTTTCTTCATGGAGTAAGCCCAGACTAAATAAAGCAGGCACCTGCCCCTTCACATCATTAATTTGCCGGTATATATCTAGAATTTTTTCAAAACCGGCAATGGCTCCAGTCGTATTTCCTTTGGCATATTCACGAAATGATTTTTGCCGCAACGATCGTGCAAGGGTCTTTCCATAACCCCAAACCAGAGCTTCCGTGCCTTCTTTCACCAAGTCATTATATTCCGCTTCAAATCGTTGCCCTTCGCCCATCGCCTCATATATTTTTTTTAAGTTGAGAAAAAACATCAACTCTTTCGGATTGGTTCGAATCGCGGTTCGCACTTTTTCCACCGCTTCCTGAAAGTGTTCACCTTTAGCTAGAGAAGCCGCCCAATTATTCCAGGCCAAGCCATTATCAGTATCCAGTTCTGTCGCCCGCTTCAATAACTCTTCGGCTTTTAGGTCGTCGTCCTTTAAATAATGCAGGTAGCCCAACGCATACCAAACTGCGGATGAATTTTCGTGAGACTGGCGGTATTCACTTAAATATTTCTTTGCCTCGTCCAGAGCCCCGATTGCATTCCAGGCCTTAACCATGCTGCGGAAAATGGGCCCGGAATCGGCCCCATCCTGCAGAATTGATTTATAAATTTTCAGTGATTCTTTAAACTTGCCCTGGGAAAAGTAAAAATCGCCTCTGGCTTTTGGAGGCAACTGAAAACCATCCATACCGGGATGCGATTGAGCATGGATACTGGATGGCCCAAGCATCAAAAATATCAGTAAAAAACAAACTATAGCGTCAGACTTCAACCTCCGTCTATCCGTTACAATAAATCTACGATTAAAAGGCTGGATTAAAATTTGAAGAGTCTTCTTCGGGTGGACCATCCATGCGGGGGCTACTATTATAGAAGCGCGTGAACTGGTTTTCAAATTGCAAGAATATTTCCCCAATGGGACCGTTTCTTTGTTTACGAATCAAAATTTCTGTTTTACCCGGATCATCTGTCTCAGGATTATACACAACATCGCGGTAAATAAACATGACCACATCCGCATCCTGCTCAATCGAACCCGATTCCCGAAGGTCCGACAAGAGAGGCCGCTTATCCGTCCGGCTCTCAACCGCACGACTTAACTGGGAAAGGGCCAGTATCGGGATATTCAACTCTTTGGCCATGGCTTTGAGTCCCCTGGATATTTCCGAGACCTCCAGCTGACGACTCTCGATCTTTCCGCGGCCCTGCATCAATTGCATATAGTCGATAATGATCAGCCCCAGAGGCTGTTCGGCGGCAAGCCTGCGGGAACGGGCACGAATATCCAGCACCGACAAAGCCGGGCTGTCATCTATGAACAACTGTGCTTCGGCAAGCTCCGCACCTGCCTTATGCAATTCAGGCCAATCACTTTTAGCCAGATAACCGGTGCGGACTTTGGACGAGTCCACCTGTGCCTTCGAGCACAAAAGCCGCATCCCCAATTGTTGCTTCGACATTTCGAGACTAAAAAAAGCAGTGGGAATTTTTTTGTTTAAGGATACGAACCGGGCAATATCCAGAGCAAAACTGGTTTTACCCATACTGGGCCGTGCCGCCAGAATGATCAGATCCGATGGCTGAAAACCCGCTGTCTTATTATCCAAATCGGTAAAGCCGGAAGGCACTCCTGTAACCATTCCCGGTTCCTGGGAGAGTTTTTCCAGATCCGACAACCCCTTCTTAACGATCTCAGGGAGTTTGACAAAACTGGGTTTGGATCTTTTCTCAGAGATCTCGAAAATAGATTGCTCGGCTTTATCAAGCAGAGTGTCCACATCTTCGCTATCGCTGTAACTACTGGAAACAATCTCCGTAGCAGTTTGAATCAGGTCGCGGAGGGTTTTTTTCTCTCGGAGGATTTTAGCGTGGTGGACCACCGCTGTAGCAGTTGGCACAAAATCTTCAAGAAGGCCAAGGTATTCGATGCCTCCTACCTCTTCCAGCTCATTTTTCTTTTTGAGCTGGTCTGCCAACGCAAGGACATCTATCGGCTCATTGGCCTCAAACTGTCCCCGCATAACAGCAAAAATTTTCCTGTGGGTAGACTTATAGAAGTCTTCTTCCCTCAGAATTTCAAGGGCTTTGGCGATCGCGTCTTCGGAGTGCAGGCAAGCCCCTAAAACACTCTGTTCTGCCTCCTTGTTATAAGGAGGCAATTTATTCAGAGAAATGTCGGTCAGGGTATCAGCCATAATTCTATCGGGGTATCAGCCCACTCCCGTGGCCAGCATGACGCTGGACCCAATGTGCAATAACTCTATCGGCGAACAGTAGGTTAACTCGGCTTGACGAATCATTGCGCTACCGGCTTCCCCTGCCAAGGGGCAAGCTGGCCCCACGCATCGTGGCGGTTAGCAGGAGCCTTTTTATTCTTTAGCTTCCTTCTCTTGTTCAGCTTCCGGTGCAGACGCGGCAGGTTCGGAAAGCTCCTCGGCGGATGCTGCAACTTCCTGCTCCGCTTCAACAACAAGCTTGATTTCTGCCGTCACTGCCGAATGGAGTTTGACAGGAATTTTATATTCTCCGGCTTTTTTAATCGGCTCGGCAATCTGAATTTTACGTCGGTCAATATCAACACCCTGGACTTTGAGTAAATCAGCAATTTCCTGCGCCGTTACAGAGCCAAACATTTTCCCAGTATCGCCAACCTTTTTCTTAACCGTGCAGGTCACCTTTGCAATTTCATCAGCAATAGCCTGTACTGTTGCAATCACCTTTTTAACCTTGGACTGAACCACACGTTTTTGATGATTAAAAGCCTTAAGGTTATTGGGAGTCGCAAGCAAAGCCTTGCCCTTAGGGATCAAGAAATTCCTGCCATACCCGTCTTTAACCTCTACCTCGTCGCCACAGAACCCGAGGCCATCCACATCTTCCTTTAACAACAACTTCATAAATTTTTCCTTTCATCAGGATCAGAGTGTTTTCACCCTATATATCCGAAGCTTTCCTCAGCTTTCTGAAATCCGCCCAGATATCGAACACTCCTAATCCAGCCACCAAACCTATTAAAAGAGGTTGCACAAATATTAATATAAAAAGAACAAACCAAAAGAAAACCTGCACATTCCTGGCTTTCAGAAAATACACGACAATACTGAGCCCCTGGGTGAAATAGATAACAAACACAACCAGAAAAACATTCAGCCCTGCATCCGCAATCACGCCCTGCCCCAGGAACAAAGCCGCGGCGGACAATATGAAACCCCAAATCAAGTTCTCTGAGCAAAGCCACTCGGAGAATGCGACTCCAGGAAACAGGCCCGGCCCATAAAGCCGGGTCCAGGCGATCCGAATCAGTGCGTAATTGGCAGCTGAACCGATCAATGACCCGATAAGTAAAAAAGCCGGATAAGATGCCGCAAAAGTTTCTGCCGTTTGTTCTGCGAAGGCCTTCATATCCGCGACTTCCGCTTTATTCTCGCCTACGGACTCGAAAGCTTCCATTGACAGGGAAAAATGGGCGCGCATTTGCCCCTCAAAAAACTCTTTAACTGAAGTATCCTGATCGCTAAACAAGACCAATAAAAGTACGATCGATACTAAACCCGAAGCCAAAGCACTTATGGCTATGCACCTGTCACCCGGCAACTGGATTCGGATCATCTCTCCCAACAACAAGGCCATCAGCGCATATTCAGCTAAAAACAACATTGCCTGATTCGCCCCGACCAATAACAGGAGCACCACAAAAACCAACGCCATCAGGGCAAAGCCAACCTGCCTGCCCCTTTGCAGATATATAAAGACAAGAGGGAAAGGGGACAAAACCCCAATCAACGCCCCCAATGGAGGAAAAACCATCAAAGCAAAGAAAACAACAAAAACAAGAACTACAGGCACCAGCAGGTTTTTAGGTTGCAACGGCTCAGCCAAAACTAATTCTCAACGGCAAACGGCAACAAGGCAATGCTTCTGGCTTTTTTGATTGCCCGAGTCAAAATCCTCTGGCACTTGGCACAATTTCCTGATATTCGTGAAGGCACAATCTTGCCCCTTTCGGAAATCAGCGGTTTCAAGGCCTTGATATCAAAAAAATCAATATAAACCTTGCTTTGATCATCGTTGCAAAACCTGCAAATCTTGTGAGAAAAAAATGAACGCTTTTTGGTTTCAGGCATAATTACCTTCTTCTTAATTATTTTATTAAAATGGAATATCGTCGGCCGGTGGACTGGACGCAGAACCTGTATCCATACTCACTTTATCCCCCTGACGGGTCAAAAACTGGACATTATTGGCGACCACTTCAAGTTTGTTCCGCTTCTGGCCATCTGTCTCCCAAGTCTGGTAATTTAACCGGCCTTCAAGAAAAACCAGACTGCCTTTATTCAGGTATTGGGCGCAATTTTCACCTTGCTTGGCCCAAACTGTGATATCAACAAAACAGACCTCATCTTTCCATTCCTCGCCCTGCTTGAACTTGCGGTTGACCGCCAAACCAAAACTGGCAACTGCGGCACCACTTGAGGTGTAACGTAATTCCGGGTCCCGAGTCAGGTTGCCCATCAGAAGTACCTTGTTGAATGAAGCCATATCAGATCCTTACAGTCTCTTGGTTAATCAGGAGCCTTCTTTAGTATCACTACTATCCGCGACTTTGCCCTCTTCC
>JAPKCW010000136.1:0-5722 GCA_028822815.1 Nitrospinaceae bacterium
TCGAGAATTCAAAACCACTAAACTGATGATGTATGAGGCCACCGATGTGTGGGAAATGTTGATGGACAAGGTGTGCACCATGCTGGTGGATTATTTGAAGATGCAGGTCGCGGCAGGGGCTCAGGCCCTGCAGATATTCGACAGTTGGGTGGGGTGTCTCAGCCCCAGTGATTACGAAAAATATGTTCTTCCTTATTCCAAGCGTGTTTTTGATGGCCTTAAAGATGTTGGCGTCCCTGTCATTAATTTCAGCACCGGGACCTCCACGATGTTGGGCCTGGTGCAAAAAGCCGGTGGAGATGTGCTCAGTTTTGACTGGCGAATCCAGATAGATTCTGCGCGGGCTCTGTTGGGAAAAGAACAACCGATTCAGGGCAATCTCGACCCGGTAATACTTTTTGCCCCTTTACCCGTAATTCGCGAAGGGGTTCACGACATCCTCAAGCGAGCTGGAGTAAGAGGGTATATCTTCAATTTAGGCCATGGAATTTTGCAACACACTCCCGTAGAGCATGTCAAAGCCGTGGTGGAAATGGTTCATGAATACCAGCATGAATGATCATACTGAGCCGCTGACTGGTGTTTTCCTTATGGCGCATGGGGCTCCCGAGTCCACCGATGATATCCCGGAATATTTGAAGAACATCCGCGGCGGAAGAGAATCTACTCCCGAGATCATCCAAATTATTCGAGATCGGTATGAACAGATCGGAGGCAGTTCTCCCCTGAGGAAGATTAGCCAGGCCCTTAGCGCTGAGCTGGAAGCTTTTCTGAATCAGCAGGGATCGAATTTTAAGGTCTATTGCGGAATGCGAAAATGGAGTCCTTTTATTCATGATGAAGTTAAGAGAATGAAGGAAGATGGGGTAGAGAAGGTAGTAGCACTTTGTCTGGCCCCACAATTTAGCACCTGGAGTACACAGTTGTACTTCAATGTTTTTAAGGAAGCATTAAAAAAACATGACGCGGAAGATCTGGATGTTCGTTACATCGGCAGTTGGGCAGACCATCCACTTCTTATTGATGCATTCGAAGAAAAATACCGGATTGCCCTGGAAAAACTGGGGCCGAATTCGGAGGAATCACTTTACACGATTTTCACGGCTCATAGTATTCCTTCACAATCTCTGGAGCTTGGGGATCCATATTCAGAAGAATTTGATAAGACTATTAATAAGATCGTGGAACGTGTCCAGCCTCGAAAATGGTTTAAGGCCTATCAGAGCCAAGGCATGATACCGGTTCCCTGGTTAGGACCCACGGTGGAATCGGTGTTAGAAAAAATCGCAAAGCAGGGTTCTAAAAAAGTTTTGATCGTTCCGGTTGGTTTTGTTTGCGACCATGTAGAAATATTATTCGATATTGATATAGAATTTAAGAAATATGCTTCAGAACTCAAATTGAGTTTACATCGTACTGAATCGTTAAATATCTCTCCTTTATTTGTTGAGGCATTGGCTTCTTTAACTTGGGAAAATTTGATTTCCCCTTAGCAGGGATTTCAGATAGTCAAAGCTAATTCAGCCGAGAATATCTTTATTACAAGATAAATATATTGCCATTGAAGGCATTACGAATGACTCTTGAAAATTTAAATCCCCAGCAATTGCAGGCGGTGCGCCATAGCGAGGGACCGCTGATGGTGGTGGCGGGAGCGGGTTCCGGGAAAACGCGTGTAATCACTTGCCGAATTGCCCATCTCATTAAGGAGAAGGGTATTTCTCCGGAAAGTATCCTGGCTATTACATTTACCAACAAGGCGGCAGGAGAAATGAAGGAACGTGTCCGAAATATGTTGGATCTTCGTGGTGCCTTCCCATGGGTTAGCACCTTCCATTCGTTTTGTTTGAGAATCTTGCGACAACATATTTCGGAACTGGGTTTCTCCAATGATTTTGTTATCTATGATGCCCAGGATCAACTGACCTTGGTCAAACAGTGTATGAAGGTGGCACAAATCAGCGCGGAGGCATTTCCTCCCAAGACCCTTCTCCATCACATTAGTGGATTTAAAAATGATTTCCTTATGCCTGAAGATTTGCAACTGGAGGCGATGCCTTACGGGCACCAACTCAAGGCGGCAGGTCTTTATCCTGGTTATCAGTCGGCCCTGAAAAAAAATAATGCTTTGGATTTTGACGATCTGCTGGTTTTTGCGGTTCGGCTTTTTCAGGAGTGCCCCACTCTACAGAGTTATTATAACGATATGTTTCGGTACATTCTGGTGGATGAGTTTCAGGACACCAACGCGGCGCAGTATAAGCTGGTGCGCTTGTTGTCGCAGTCCCATAACAACATTTGCGTTGTGGGTGACGATGACCAGAGCATTTACCGGTGGAGAGGGGCAAATATAGAAAATATTTTGAAGTTTGAAAATGATTTTCCCGGAACCACGGTGATCAAGCTTGAGGAAAATTACCGTTCCACACAAAATATTTTAAACGCGGCGGGAGGCGTTGTGAGAGAAAACAGGAACCGGAGAGATAAAACATTATGGACGAAAAATGAAAAGGGCTCGCCGGTGTTGTGCTACAAGGCTGGGGACGAAAATGATGAGGCGGATTTTGTTTGCGAAAAAATCCTGGCATTGAACCGTGATGAAGGTTTTAGCTTTAATGAAATGGCGATTCTTTACCGTACCAACGCCCAGTCCCGTGTCATGGAAGATATGTTGAGAAGAAAAGGGCTGCCCTATCAGGTGATAGGAGGACTGCGTTTTTATGAGAGAAGAGAAATCAAGGATGTGCTGGCATACATGCGGGTTGTTTTGAACCCGAGTGACTCGGTTTCTTTAAAACGAATCCTTAATGTTCCCGCCCGGGGAATCGGTAAGACATCGGTTGAAAAAGTAGAGGCCTATTGCAGGGAGAAGGGTTTAACGCTCCTGGAGGGGTTGCGCGATAACGAGCAGGGAAAAATGACAGCCCCTGCCGCCGGCAGGAAGATTTCTCAGTTTTTGGAAATCATTGCCCATCTGGATGCTACCTTTCAACAGGGTAATCCGCTAGATCTTTTGAGAGAGGTGATAGATCGATCGGGTTATGGGGAGATGTTGGAGGCGGAGAATACTCACGAGAGTAAGGGGCGCATCGAAAACCTGAACGAATTATTTTCTGCAGTGGAGCAGTCTGTGGAAAATGGGGAAGGCTCCTTGCAGGAGTTCCTGGACTCGGCCTCCCTTGTGGCCGACCTGGATAACCTGGATGACGAGCGGGGGGTTCTTCCGTTAATGACTCTGCATACCTGCAAAGGGCTGGAGTTTTCTTCTGTGTTTTTGGTGGGTATGGAAAATGGACTCCTCCCTCACGCCAGTTCCATGTCAGACCCTGAGGAATATGAAGAAGAGAGAAGGTTGTGCTATGTGGGTTTCACACGAGCCCGGAAAAAACTATTTGTCACCCATGCCAGGCAGAGGAGAATCTTTGGCAATATCTTTAATTACCCGCCTTCAGACTTTCTGCTTTCTATTCCCGATGAAGTCATGATTCAGGAATCCAGTGGATTTAACAATGAACCTGAATTTAACGACAACTTTGGGCAATCCATTTCCATTCCCTGTCAGGAAAAAAGGGATGGCATATATTCGATCGGAACAAAAGTTTTGCACGCGAAGTTTGGCTCGGGAATTGTACTCAACCTTTCAGGAAGGGAAGAAGATTTAAAACTGGAAGTATTTTTCAAAGCTCCGCATGGGAAAAAGAAGCTCTCCGCCAGCCACGCGAAACTGATTGTTCTTTAAAGAATAGTGCCCGGTTCGGCGAGAATGGGTGTTACCCCGCTGCGGTCTTTAGAGATCGTTTCAAAATGAATTCTAGTTTAGCTTTTGCCCCCAGAGAAAGTCTCAAGTTCAATACGATCCCATTGGGGTTGTAATCCTCTTTTAATACCAGGGCGAATTTCCGTATTTCCTGAACGAGGATGGCCTGAGAGTGGTCGAGTTCGAGGCGGTAAGGGACTAGTTTTTTCTCATAGTGGTAGATAATTTTCTGGCGGAGCGATTCAACGCCTTGTCCTGTTTGGCAGGAAATGCCAACTGAAGAGGGAAAAGCATGAAGAGCCCGATCCAGAATTTCCATATCTGGCAAGGCGTCAATTTTATTAAAGGCGATGACAATGTCGATATCGTCTGCACCCATTTGCTGGAGAAGATCATTGGCGGTGCGCATTTGTTCGGTATATTCAGGATGGCTGAGGTCCACGACATGGATCAACAAGTTGGCATCGCGGACCTCGTCCAGGGTACTCTTAAACGAAGCGACTAGATCATGAGGTAGTTTGTTGATCAGTCCTACCGTGTCGGATAGTAATACTGGGTAGGGAAAATTTTTCTTAATCTTGCGCACGGTCGCATCCAGGGTTGCGAAGAGTTTATCCTCGACCAGCGTATCGGCACCTGTCAGGCAATTCATCAAGCTGGATTTCCCTGCGTTGGTGTAACCGACTAATGCCACTTTATAAGTTTCTGCTCGATTTTTTCGCTGGGTCTTTTTTTCCTTGTCGATTTGAACGAGCTTTTTTTCCAGCTTGTTGATTTGACTGCGGATCATTCGGCGGTCCAGCTGGATCTGTGTTTCCCCCACGTCTTTCATGCCAATTCCGCCGCGTTGCCGGGAAAGATGTCCCCACATCCGGGTAAGACGGGGGAGCTCATATTTCAGACTGGCTAGTTCAACCTGAGTTTTCGCTTCCCGGGTCCGGGCGTGATCTCTAAAAATTTCCAGGATAATCCAGGGCCGGTCCATTACCCTGCACTTAAGGATTTTTTCCAGCTCCCGGTTCTGGCGGGGCGAAAGCTCCTCGTCAAAGATGACCGTTTCGGGATTATGGTGCTCGACAGCCTGCTTGATCTCTTCCACTTTTCCGCTACCCACAAAAGTTTTAGGATTGATCTCTGTCAAGCGCTGGGTAAATGTGGCAACCGGACTATACTGAGCGGTGGTGGCGAGCCCTTTCAGTTCCTCCAGTGAAATTCCAGCAGGAGGAGATGAAACGCCTGGCATACTAACCCCTACTAATATGGCTTTCGGTTTTAAAGGTCGGGTATTTATGTGATTTGGTGATTTAGATTTCATGAGTTAAGCGGATTATAACGTATATCGGGAAGTGCCAGGGATGGATTTTATGGTTATGAAATGGGAGGAAAATCCGGGAAAAGGAAGATGCGTAGCCAGACTGGAGTGTTTTCAGTCTTTTTGGATGCTGGCCTTTAATTTAATATATTTGCTATTCATATCATCCAATCTCTGGACGAGGGTCAGAATCAACTGTGTTTGAAATTTCTTTTGGATCACTAGGTTAAATTTTTCTATGATTTCCGTGGTGATTTTCATGACCACAACTTGCGGGGGAGTTGGCAAGGGCGTTGGTATTTCTGGGACGATTGCTGATCAAAGAAACTTCGCCAAAAATCGACCCGGCTTTTAGTTCTGCGATGGTAATCTCTTCTGGTTCCTGAAGAGAGATGTGTCCTTCCTGAACGGGGGCCAAAGTTGATTTAGTAATTCGAATGGATCCCGTCAGAACCACGAATAGGGCGGACCCACTTTCCCCTTCTGCAATGATGGTTTCTCCTTCCTTAGTATTTTTCAAAAATTCCGGATGTGTTTATCAGCTTGGATTTTTCATCGTCTGAAAATTCCTGGAAAAAGGGCAATCGTTCAATGAATTCCAGAATAGGATTTTTATCCAAATCACACCTCTAGGTCAATAATATCAATGGAAA
>JAPKCW010000137.1:0-5644 GCA_028822815.1 Nitrospinaceae bacterium
ATCAGGTTTTTTAGCGGAGAACCTCCGCTGGCAAGTTGCAATATCTTTGTTCGCCAAAGAAAGCATTGCCCTCTGCCCCCGGCGGCTCGCCGATTACTCTTCTTGTGGTGCCCAGTCCGGTTCCCAGGACAGACAAATGCCAGATGGGTTATAAAACTGCCCCGGCTCTTTTCCTACAATGCCCCATTTGGAGACAAAGTTCAGGTCCGGGTCAAACTTCTGGATTCGCTGGTTCAAAGTATCGACCACAAACACATAGCCATAAGGATCTTCCACCAATGCGCACGGACAGTTGAACTGACCATCCCGCTTGCCCGATTCACCAATAATCTCGAGGGAAATTCCCTCTCGGTCAAAAAACTGGAGCCGGTTCTGGCTTTTTTCGGCCACCATGATGGTGCCATCCCGGCGTACAGCAATCCCGGTGGGAAAATTCAATCTGCCTGGCTCAAATCCATATTCCCCAAACTTGGACAGGAATTGCCCATCCTCATTGAAAATCTGAATGCGCTGATTGTCCCGGTCGGCCACGTAAATATTTCCCTCCCGGTCCAACGCCAGACCAACGGGAAATTTCATGAAACCATCGAAATTCCCGGCAAAGCCAAAGCTGAGAATAAATTCACCATCACTGTCATACCTTTTGACGCAATGGTTGGAAGTATCCGCAACGAGGATGGTCCCGGTAGATTCCGCGACAATCTCCTCGGGCATGTAAAACTTCTCTTGTCCCCAACCCTCACCCCCAAATTCAAGAAAGAAATCTCCATCTGGATCAAACTTTTGAATCCGGTGAGAACCGGTATCCACGACCCAAATATAACCCTCCGTATCTATAGCCACCCCGCTCGGAGTTTTAAATTCTCCTGGTAAATAAGGGGGACGAGTACTACCGGATGTTCCAAAACTCATCAACAATTTTCCATTGCCATCGAATTTCTGGATCCGGTCATTGCCGGAATCTGCCACCCAGACATAAAGCTGACTATGATCAACCTGAGGCACCTCTTCAGGAAGGGTCTCTTCGACAACGGCTATTTCCAGAGCCTGAGACGGAGTATCTTCTACCTCATCGTTTTCCGTATTATTTTCCACCAAAGCAAACCTCTCTCCCAAAACCGGGAAAAAATTAAACTCCAATAGGAAAAAGCCCCGAAAGGGGCTCTTCCGCACCACACTGAATTTTTCGTTCCAAGCAACCCTAAGGTCACCTAAAAAAACTATATAATGTCTTCTTTCTGAACCACACCATCCAGGTTATTTATTTTACCAGGAACTGTTTCACATCCAGAATCTGATATTCAAAATCACAGGTTTTTTGCAACTCATCGAGCCTTTCATTCCAATTCTGCTTGAAATTATCAAGGCTTTCAGATTTGGGTTTCTTTTTCATCAGGCCAACTTCGCGATATAGCGGCTTCACCATATTCTTGAAAATCAACTGGATTATATTTCGAAGGTTAAGAATACATTGTTTGGTCACCTCTTCCCGGGTCACTCCATCTACCTTTTCAAGCAGACGCAGAAACGCCTGGATCGTGGTGATCTGGACGGTGTAGCTTTCAGCCAACCTGTGGTCGTATTTCAAACCGCAGTCAATGTAGGCTGGCATGAGATACATGCCAACATGGTGATCAAATTTTACAGAAAGGGTAATCAACTTTTGAAGATAATCGACCTCGCGTAAATCCTCTTCTTCCTCTTCACCTTCAGCCAGTTCCTTGGTGGCTTTTTCTTTTTCCTTTTGAAGCTCGAGTTTGATCTTTTCCAGCTCGCTCAAATCCGAAAGGTGGTCGATCACCTTTTCTTCATTGGCAGTTTCATCCGACGAACCTTCCGGCCCGGGGTTTTGCTTGGTTTCCGTATCCTGTTCGCTCAATACAAATCTCCTTCCTGCAAAGGTAAAACAATAAACCAATATTTTTAAAAGGGTTCTGGGAATCGGTAGTAAGTATAATCCTTTTCCCTAGAAAGTGTCAACTGCTAGCCGCAGGGGCAACTGGCAATAGCCTTTACTGGCAAACAAATAGGTTAACTCGGCTTAATCAAGCCCTTGTACCTAAACCTCCCCTATTAAAAGATTGCTAGCCACAGGGGCTACGAGCAAGAACTCGTCAAACCGAAACAACTCTTTGCCAGCAAGATAAGGCTATTGCACTCTGGCCCCACGCCGAGTGGTGGTTTGATTGACAGGGGTTTCTCAATAGGTATATGCTTGTTCCATATAATACAAAACCATTTTTTAGGAAAAAGCGCGTGCCGTTTTACGATTCACAAAAGCTGACAGGCAAAAAAAGGGAGGCGTTGTGAAAACCGCCCTTCTGTTTCCGCCGCAGTGGTATCCCAGCCAGCCCTATCTGGCCCTGCCTACCTTGAAAGCCCATCTCGAATCAAAAGGCCATGAGGTAGACCAGTTCGATTTCAATATAGAAAGCTATGAGATTTTCCTGTCCGGGGATATCTGGATCACTGCGTTGAAACCGTGCAGAAGCGATTGTCCCTTCCTGCTTATACGAGCGAAGAGCAGGAAGTCAAAGCCGTGTACCGGGATATTTTGTCAGATAAGGCTTTTCTCGACTCCATCCTGAACGAAGTGGAAGACGCCAAAAATGTTCTGCGGGACGAAGAACGTTTTTTCCAATTTGAGACTTATAAAAAAGCCTACACCACGTTAAAAATGGCGATGAAGCTCATTTCCTACGCTCACTATCCCAGTCGGTTAGATCTGGACTCCTTTTTCATGATGGGCAACCCAGAAGAGAACCTTTCAGGAATTCTCTCGGCAACGGCCGACCCGATTAGGAACCCGTTCATCCGGATGTATGAAGACTATCTGCTCGGAAATGTGGCATGGGACGATTACGGACTGGTAGGCTTATCCATCATCCACATCGGACAAGTCATACCCGGCCTGACACTGGCGCGCATTTTGCGTCAACGGTTTGACCACCTGCATATCGTGATTGGCGGAAGCGTGTTCAACCGCCATGCCGACCTGCTGGACAACAAACAGGCCTTGTTTGAGGAGTTTTTTCACAGTGTCATCGTCTCCGAAGGGGAGAAACCTTTGGCAGAGTTGGTCACCCATCTCAAGACCGGAAAATCTCTGGCAACCGTTCCCAACCTGATTTATATGGATGGCGAAAAGGACGGCAAGGGCGAAAATGGTAAGGGAGAAAAAGGCATTGTTCACAACCCAAAAGTAGAAGCCCTGCCTTATGAGCAGTTGGTTTGCCCTACCTTTGACCAGTTGCCGCTGAAAAAATATTTGATGCCTTATCCTGTTTTACCCTATATGTCCAGCCGGGGCTGTTATTGGGGGAAATGTACTTTCTGCACGCATAGTTTTATCTATGACTCCTATTACCGTAAAGCAAATGAAGCTCGGGTTGCGGAAGAACTGGACCATCTCTCCAAAAAATATAAAACTAAATATTTCACATTCTCCGATGAAGCCATTTCCCCAAATGCTTTCAACCGCATGTCTAAGGAAATCTTGAAAAGGGGCGTGGAAATGCGTTCACTGGGAATGCTCAAGTTCGAATCGGGGGATAAAGAATCTCCCGAATTGTTTGAAGACGTTTACCGGGCGGGATTTCTCATGCTGTTTTTCGGGCTGGAAAGCGCCAACGACCGTATTCTTTCCATCATCGACAAGGGTTGCGATCAGAACACAGAAAGGAGTGTGCTGAAAAACAGTTCCGCTGCCGGCATCTGGAACCATCTCTACCTGTTTTTCGGGTTTCCCACTGAAGAGCGCGAGGAAGCGGAAGACACCATTCGCTTTACCGTGGAAAACTCGCAAACCGGTACCGGCACTATCCATTCTGTAGGCCAGTCCATTTTCGCGCTGGAAAAGGATTCCGCCATCTACCATAATCCGGGCAAATACAAAATTGATCGCATCCTTCACGATCCCGATCGGGATATGGCTATTGTGTTCGATTTCGATATAAAAGCAGGAATGGATCGGGAAGAAGTGATGGACGTCTACGAACATTTCGACACGGTGATAGACGAAACCTTTCCCTCCCGCAAAATCTGGAATTATCTTTCGCGCGAGCACTTCCTGCTTTACCTCGACCACTTCGGTAAAGAAGAAATCCTCAACATGGCCGGCCAAGCGGCCGGTGGCAATGAGCAATAACTTTCGCTGGCTAGCCAACTCCTCTCGGCTGAAAGAGTTCCTGCCAGTTGCCCCTGTGGCTAGCAGTTGACAGGCGGGGGGGCAATCACCTAGAATTTGAGGCACCGTAAAAGAACAACAAACTGAATCGCAAACCTTTTAGAGAGGGTAATCCTGATATGGGCCAGGCAGATAAACCAACAGACTGGATCACAATGAAAATCGAGCCGGAGATTTTTGAGGAGCTCGGTGTCCGCGATCCTGAAGAAACCAAGCGTGAGATGGCAATTTCTAAAAAGACTCGTCAGATACGTAAAGAGTTAAAATCCGACCCCGACAATCAGGAACTTCTGCTGGAACTGGCCACCTTAATGATTGATGGTTGCGCTTATGATGAAGCCATTAAACAACTCATAACCCTGCGCAACAAAAACCCCAAAAATCCCCGCGTCTACAAACTGCTTGGCACTGCATACGTGCTGTTCAATCATGAAGAAGAAGCCCTGATTGAAATGAACCGGGCCCGCGAACTGGCCCCCGACGATGCAGAAGTCCATTTTAATCTTGGTGGCCTCTATTTGCTCCGGGACATGTTCTCAAGCGCAATGGACTGCTTTGAAAAAGTTATTGAACTGGATCCTACAGACACGATGGCCTATGCCAACCTTGCCGCAGCTTATGACATGCTCAAACTCTATGACAAATCAATCATCTCACTCAGAAAAGTATTGATGTTCAACCCGGAAGACAAGGAACTCCGTGCAGCACTGTCCAACGCTTATTTTAACGCTGAACGCTATGAGGAAGCCATTGATGCCGCCCAGGTCGTAGTGGAAATTGACGACAAGGACCCGCAAGCTTTTTGCAACCTGGGCAATTGCTATTCTGTTCTCAGTATGGTGGACGATGCCATCGGCGCATTCAAAAAAGCCAGCGAACTGGCACCGGACTATTCGTTGCCTCACACCAATCTGGGAACCCTTTATGCTAATATGGGGCGGCCTGAAACCGCCCTCAAAGAGTTTAAATTGGCAGTGGGCATGAATTCGCAAGACACGGCAGCCTGGCTGAACCTGTATAATTGTTATAAAGAGGTCGGGTTGATGGAAGACTCGCAGAACGCTTACAGGAAGTATGAAGCATTGATGGAAGGACCCGCACTTGCCGCGACCGGCGCAACAGAAGGAGAGAACCCGTCAAATATTCCGGGTGGAGTTTCCCAAACCGGCGGATACGCTGGCGGTGGAAGCATGGAGGGAAATGCGCCTGGCATGGAATCTTTGGCAGACGAAGAATAGTTTTTTATAAACTTCCATAATGACCCATCCCCCCCAGAACCTGATTGCGCTTGGGGATTTCAAACCTTCCGATTTTTGGCAGACCCATATCAATTCCATTTTTTATGGAATCAAGGGACCGCAAATTCACAACCATTTTCAAACCTACGTGAGCCTGGACCATCGCCTGGCGCATGCGCTTGCCAATGATTTTTATGCCAAAGCCCGAAACCATCCTCCT
>JAPKCW010000138.1:0-5630 GCA_028822815.1 Nitrospinaceae bacterium
AATTTTCTGGCGCACAAGGGGCCATTCCAAATAAAGCGGATTGGCATGCCGGTTTCCCAAGGTTGAAATGGTTAAATCCAAATTTGTTAATAGTTTAGAGTTGATTGGTGGCACCCCTTTAGTTAAACTGAACAGCGTTATCCCATCAAACGGTGCCAACATTTTCGCAAAGCTGGAGTTCTTCAATCCAGGGGGCAGTGTCAAAGACCGTATCGCGCTGGCCATGGTGGAAGATGCGGAAAAAAAGGGCCTGCTGAAACCCGGTTCCACGATCATTGAACCTACAAGTGGAAATACGGGTATCGGCCTCGCTCTGGTGGGTGCCGTCAAGGGCTATAATGTTGTACTTGTCATGTCTGAAAACATGAGCTCCGAGCGAAGGATGATTCTGGAAAGTTTCGGCGCAAAAACTGAATTGAGCCGCGCCGAATTTGGCATGGAAGGCACCATCCAGAGAGCGGAGGAAATGCAGGCTGAAAATCCGGATTATTTCATGCCTCAGCAGTTCAACAACCCCGCCAACCCGGAAGTGCATCGGCAAACAACCGGACCAGAAATCGTTTCCGCCATGAATGGCAAATCTGTGGATGGTTTTGTGGCAGGAATAGGAACCGGGGGGACCATCACCGGCGTTGGAGAAGTCTTAAAAAAACATTATGGGCAAGTTAAAGTGGTGGGTGTCGAACCGGCAACCTCGGCAGTATTATCGGGCCAGCCTCCCGGCCCCCATAAAATTCAGGGAATTGGTGCAGGCTTTAAACCCAATGTGCTGAACCTGGATCTCGTAGATCGCCTTTTGCCCGTGTCCGATGAACACGCCTTTCAATTTACCCGGAGAATGGGGAAAGAGGAGGGTCTTCTCGTTGGAATTTCTTCCGGAGCCGCATGTTTTGCCGCCAATAAATTGGCTGAAGAATTGGGCCCCGGCAAAAATATTGTTGTGATTTTGCCGGATACAGGAGAACGCTATTTTAGTTTTAATAAGTACTTTTAAAAAGGAAATGTTGGAATGGGTCATGTAAAAGGATTAATCTGCAAAGAATGTAAAAAAGAATATGCCAAAGAACCCATTCACGTTTGTGAATTTTGTTTTGGACCCCTGGAAGTCAATTACGATTACGAAGCCATCAAAAAGATCGTGACCAAGCAGTCCATTGAGTCCGGCCCGCCCTCAATGTGGCGTTATGAGGCCCTTTTGCCTCTGGATGAGCCTCCCAAAGTGGGTCTTCACACCGGTTTCACCCCTTTGCTCAGGGCGAAAAACCTGGGCAAGGCCCTTGGACTGAACCATCTTTATCTGAAAAATGATTCCGTCAACCACCCCACTTTTTCTTTTAAAGATCGGGTGGTATCGGTGGCAATTTCCAAAGCCATGGAGTTCGGGTTTGACACCGTCTCATGCGCTTCAACGGGTAACCTGGCAAACTCTGTTGCGGCCCAAGCCGCTGAAGCCGGACTGAAAAGTTGCATCCTCATTCCTGACGGACTGGAAGCGGGAAAAATTCTCGGAACCCTGATTTACGGGGCGCAGTTGATTGCCGTCAAAGGCAGTTATGATGATGTAAACAGGCTTTGCAGTGAAATCGGAGTCAACCATGATTGGGCCTTCGTGAATATTAATATTCGGCCTTTTTATGGTGATGGGTCCAAATCTTATGGTTACGAAATTGCCGAACAACTGGGATGGAAAACACCGGATAATGTCGTGGTTCCCGTCGCCGGCAGTTCACTGATCACAAAAATATGGAAAGCCTTTCACGAATTCGAAATGCTGGGGCTGGTCGACAAAGTGCAAACCAAAATTTTTGCGGCCCAGGCCACCGGCTGTTCACCTGTTACCACTGCCATAAAAAATGGCACTGAAAACATCATTCCGGTAAAACCGAATACCATTGCCAAATCAATCGCCATTGGAAACCCCGCAGATGGATACTACGGCATCAAGACCGCAAACACCAGTGGTGGCTACGGAGAAGATATATCGGATGAAGAGATCGTCTCCGCCATGAAATTGCTGGCCGAGACCGAAGGAATATTCACGGAAACAGCAGGAGGCGTTACCGTAGGTGTCACGCAAAAACTGATCCAGCAAGGTCGGATCAAACCGGATGAGGTAACTGTGATCTGTATTACCGGTAACGGATTAAAAACCCAGGAAGCCCTGGCCGATTGTTTTCCCGCGCCTGAAGTGATCGAACCTAATATAAAAGGATTTGAAGAAGTCTTCGCCAACAGTTTAACGGTTTAAAAGGAGTAAAGCATGGCAGTAAAAGTAAGAGTACCCACCCCATTAATGAAGTTGACCGACAACCAAAGCGAAGTGATGGCAGAAGGTGCCACCATCAGCGAAATTCTCAACAATCTGGAAAGCCAGTTTGCAGGAATTAAAGAGCGCATCTGTGATGAAAATGGCGCTCCCCGTCGTTTCATTAATATATATTTGAATGAAGAAGACATCCGATTTCTTGAGGGCGAAAGTACCGCTGTGAAAGATGGCGATGAAATCTCTATTATACCGGCAATAGCTGGCGGGGCCTGAGGATGATAGATTTCACCGATGAGCAGATAGAGCGCTACAGCCGCCATATTATCCTTCCTGAAGTGGGAGGTGAAGGGCAAAGTCGCCTTTTGGAGTCAAAAGTTCTTTTGGTAGGCGCAGGTGGGCTGGGCTCTCCCGCCGCATTTTATCTTGCCGCCGCCGGTATCGGCAATATGGGAATCATCGACTTCGATACGGTCGACCTCAGCAATCTGCAACGGCAGATCATTCATAATACAGAACGCATTGGCATGCTCAAAACCGAGTCGGCCAAAAAAACCATTACAGCACTCAACCCGGATGTCAACGTCACAGTTTTTAACGAGAGACTTAATTCGGAAAATATCCTGCGACTGTTTGAAGGCTATGATTATATCCTGGATGGCACCGACAATTTCGCCACACGTTATCTCATCAATGATGCTTGTGTGATGAAGAACAAGGTCAATATCCATGGCAGTATCTTCCGTTTTGAAGGACAGGTAACCGTTTTCAAATCCGATGAAGGCCCCTGCTACCGTTGCCTCTACCCGGAACCTCCACCACCAGGCATGGTTCCCAATTGTCAGGAAGGCGGTGTTTTGGGGGTGCTGGCGGGAGTGATTGGTAACCTGCAAGTGGTCGAAACCCTGAAACTGATTCTGGGTAAAGGGGAAACCCTGATAGGATCTCTGCTCATTTATGACGCACTGAAAACAGAATTCAGGAAACTAAAGTTAAAAAAAGATCCACAATGTCCCGTTTGCAGTGACCAGCCCACGATCACCGAACTGATCGACTATGAAGAGTTCTGTGGGTTGTCACGCTGACAGAGGAAATAAAAACGACGAATTACCGGTTTTTTTGCACCGTAACCGGTTATAAAGATATCTAATAACTGAAATGTCAAAACCGATGAATTTTCCTATTCCGTCTGAGGTTCAGGCGCCGACTTGTCCTGTCATCACCGATCAATCGGTGTTAAAGGCGATCGGTAACACACCCCTGATCCGTATTCATAACCTGGGAAAGGAATTCAAGGATGTAGATATTTACGCAAAAGCCGAGTGGAAAAATGCCGGCGGTTCTGTAAAATCCCGCCCTGCCCTGAAAATGATCGAAGATGGTGAGAAATCCGGCAAACTCACCAAAGACAAAATCATCCTCGACTCCACATCCGGCAATACCGGCATCTCCTACGCGCTAATTGGCAAGGTAAAAGGCTATAAGGTCAAGCTCGTCATGCCGGCGAATGTCTGCAAAGAACGAAAAGGATTGATGGCCGATTTTTACGGTGCCGAAATTGTGACCTCCAGTCCCTTTGAGGGCTCAGATGGCGCGATCATCATGGCAAAAAAAATCTATGAGGAAAATCCCGATATTTATTTCATGCCGGATCAGTACAACAATGACTCCAACTGGAAAGCGCATCAGGAAACCACAGCCCCCGAAATCTGGAACCAGACCAACCATCGGGTCACCCATTTTTTAGCGGGTATCGGAACCGGGGGTACTATTATGGGGGTCAGCCGGGGCCTGCGCCAACTGAATCCTGATATCAAATGCTACGCGGTGGAACCGGCAGAGTCCCTGCACGGTCTGGAAGGCCTCAAACATATGGAAACTTCCATCGTTCCCGGAATTTACAAAGAAGAAGAGCTGGATGGCAAAATCAGCATCCCGACCGATGAGGCCTATGACATGGTCGAGACTCTGGAAAAGCAGGAAGGCATTCTGGTCGGGCACTCTTCTGCCGCCGCCCTGGTAGGAGCTCTAAAACTCGCCTCGCAAATTGAAAGAGGTGTGATTGTGACCGTGTTCCCGGACAGCTGCGAAAGATGTTACGTCAATTTTGGGAAATTTAAACAGTATTACGAAACCCACTCCCAAAAACTTCCCAAGTCCGACTAACCTCAAGTTTTTCCAAGACCAGAAAAAACCTGTCATGCCGCGTTTTCAAAAACATATTTTCATCTGTATCAACGAAAGAAAACCTGATGACGCGAGAGGTTGTTGTTCCTCACGGGGTTCTACAGAGCTCCTGGATTATATGAAAGGCCGTGTCCACGAACTGGGTCTAAAAGGAGCCGTGCGGGTTAACAAGGCTGGCTGCCTGGATGCCTGCGCCCAAGGCCCGACCTTGGTCGTTTATCCCGATGATGTCTGGTATGCTCCGAAGACTGAAGAAGACATGGAAGAAATTCTCACCGAACATATCCAAAACAACCGCCCCGTTGACAGGCTGATCATTCCCTTTAAGCCAAAAGGCTAAAAAAAACAGGGAGGCCATCGGCCTCCCTGCCTGGTTTCAAGATTTTCTATCCCCAAACTTAAGAACCCTCTTAAGAACCTTCACTTTTCATAGGAGCGTGATCGTTGAGAATTCCGGATTTAAGAATTGCAGAATTTCCGTGGGCATATTTCCTGGCGGCATAAAAATGATTGGTCGCATCGCCATGTTTACCTAACTTATCCAAGCACAAAGCCTCGTTATAATGCGACTCACCCACGGCGGGGTCAATTTTCGATGCCATTTGAAAATGTGTCAAAGCAACATCATAGTGTCCCAGATTAAAATGAGTAATACCTTCTTCATTATGTTTATGGGCACTGGCACTGGAACCTTCACGCATGGGAAACTGTAAGGCACCATTATCAGCAAATACCGGCACAGACAAAAACATAAAGATTAATGCCAACAAAACAGATAATATTTTTCTCATCGATCTCACCTTAATTAAGGGGTTCTAGAATATCCTATCCTTAACGACAGTCGTATTATGGGCCAATTCCTTACAACTATTTTTGGGTATTTAACGGATCAGCTCGGAAATGGTTTCGTGGATGCCTCCAAAAACCTCTTACATGGTCTTGCCGGATTTAAGAATCTTGTCAAATTCATCCTGATAATCCATTGCCGCGTGGCTGATCGCTTCCAATTCCACTTTCAGGCGGACAAGAGATGTGTTCATTTCGCTTATCCGGTTCACCAGAACCGCGATAAATTTATCCTTAAGTTTATCGAACAACTTTTGATCCAGCTTCAAAACCCTTGTATTGGATTTAGCAAAGATGTTAGTCGTGCGGGGAGTTTTCGTCAAAAATGACACTT